>JBDUCM010000239.1:0-6397 GCA_040003455.1 bacterium | reverse complement strand
GCGGTCAACGCCCCGCGAGCATCTTCCGGCGGAGTGACGACAGCCGCTTCTTCACCGAACCGTCGAGCACCGTATCACCCACGTGGACGATCACGCCGCCCATGATGGTGGGGTCGACCGTGAAATGCGGCACCACATCCTTGCCGAACATCCGCGACAACTGCTTCGCGATCTCCGACGTTTCTGCCTCGCCAGTCTGGCGCGCAACGGTCACGCGCGCGTGAATCCGGCCTTCCGCCGCGTCCACGAGATCCAGGTATTCGCGAGCGATTTCCGGAATGAGCATCTGCCGGCGGTGCGACACGAGCGACTGGAGAAAGCGCAGGAAGTTGCGCGGCAGCTTGTCCTTGAACGCCGCGCCGAGCACGGCGTTCTTCTCGGCGGCGCCAACACGCGGCGATTCCAGGAACAAACGCAGCACCGCGTTCGTGTCCATTGCATCGGCCACGTCGGTGATCATGGAGCCCCAGCCGCGCAGGTCGTTGGCCTTTTGCGCCAGCGCGAGCAGTGTTTCCGCGTAGTTCCGGGCGATCGTGGTTTCGCGCATTGGTTACCGGCTCGCCGTGACGGCGGATGCGGTGACGCTGGAGAGGAAGCTCTCGACGAGCTGGCGATTGCCTGCGTCGTCCAGGTTCTTCTCGATCACCTTGCCGGCGCCGAGGATGGCGAGATCCACTGCTTCGCGCCGCAACTCGGCGATGGCGCGGGTCTTTTCGCCTTCGATTTCCTGACGGGCGCGGGCGAGCATGTTCGCCTGTTCCGCCTGTGCCTGTGCGACCAGCTCGGTGCGGACGCGATCACCGGCCAGACGTGCATCGGCGATGATCTTCTGCGCTTCATCGCGGGAGGCGTCGAGCGCCGCGCGATGCTCGGCCAGCAGCTTCGCTGCGGCTTCGCGGTCACGCTTGGCGCCTTCGATGGCCTCTTCGAGCGCCAGTTCGCGCGCTTCGACGGCCGCGGTGATCGGGCCGAAGGCGTACTTCGCCAGGACGAAGACGAGAATGACGAAAATGAGGAGCGTCCAGACCATGAGGCCATAGCTGGGCTCCAACAGGCTCTTCTTCACTTCTTCCGCGCCAGCAGTGGTGGCAGCGAGCGAGAGGAGAGCAACGGCGTTACGCAGAGTGCGCATTGAAAACTCGAATGGGAGAGAGAAGCGGACCGTCGCCCGGGGACGACGGCCCGCCTGAAAAATCAACCGATCTTGCCAGCCATCGTGAAGCCGATAACCACCGCGAACAGGGCCGCGGCTTCGATCAGACCGGCGAAGATGATACCGGCGATCTGGATGCGCGCGCCCATCTCGGGCTGACGCGCCATGCCTTCAACTGCCTGGCCGCCGATGCGGCCGATGCCGATACCAGCGCCGATGACGCCAAGTCCGGCGGAGAGACCAGCACCGATGGCGATCAACCCCTTGGGGTTGGAGCCGGCGGCGTCCGTCGCAGCCTGGATGAGCGGAAGAATAGAGTGGACCATGATGATGCTCCGAAGAAAACCTGCGTTGGAAAACTCAGCGCTCGCGGTTGCCCAACCCGCTATCCGTCGGCGAGACCCCGGGTCTCAACGGACTTTCCAGGTCGTTCGACCTGGTACGTACGCATGACTGAGCGACGGCCATGCGGAAAGCCTGGTGTTGCCTGGTGTGCTGTTGCCTAGTGATGCGCCCGGATGGTCCCGATGAACACGCTTGCCAGCAGGGCGAAGATGAACGCCTGGAGAAACGAGACGAACAACTCGAGCACCATGATCGCCGTGGCCATGAAGAGGGGCGCCGGAACGATCCAGATGTTCTGGAATGCGAAGATCAGGCTGATCATGCCGAGCACGACGATGTGGCCCGCCGTCATGTTTGCGAAGAGACGGATGGCCAACGCGAACGGCTTGGAGAACTTGCCGATGATTTCGACGGGGGTCATCAACAGGAACATGAACTCGCGAACGCCGATGGGCAGTTCCTTGTTCCAGTAGAAGATCGTGTTCAGGTACCCGATGCCGTTGGCGCGAATACCGGCGATCTCCACCATGAAGAAGGTGATGATGGCGAGCGTGGCCGTGACGGCGATGTTGCCAGTGGCCGTGGAGCCGTAGGGAATGAGGCCGAGGAGGTTCGCAAAGAGAATGAACCAGAACAGCGCCAGGATGAACGGGACGTAGCCTTCGCCATGCGCGCCGAGGTTGGGCAGTGCGACTTCCTGGCGGATGTAGAGCACCATGGCTTCGACGCCGTTGGCGAACCCCTTGGGGCGCCCGATCATGGATGCCTGCCGCTTGTGCGACCGCGCCGCGCCGATGAGCACCAGGCAGAGCAGCGTGGAGGCAAGGAGCAGCATGACGACGTGCCGCGTGGGCGACATGTCGAACACGACGCCGGCAACGACAATGGGCTCCCAGCGCGGCAGGGGTACCTCGTGCGGTTCCCAGAAGCGGGGGAAGCCTGGCACTTCGAGGCAGTGGGAGTCCGTGATGTGCGGCGAGACGATGTCGTCCGGCGCGTACTCCTCGCACGGGCTCGCATGCTCGGCCGCGGCCTTGGTGGACGGCTCCGCGCGAACGGGCTCCTGTGCGGCGCCTCGAGTGCTCGCGGCAAACAGCGCGAGCACGAGGGCAGCGGACTTCAGCAGAGAACTGGTCTTCATAGAAATAGGAACGGCGCTTCGATCAGTTCAGTCAACGAGAAATATGTCGCAAGGCTCACCAGCGCCGCACTTTGCGGCAGCCCGAGCGCTCGACTCACGAATCCATAGACCACCAGCACTGCCAGACAGATCAGCGCGCCCAACCCCCACCCTGCCATGCCATTGCCCTTGTCCGCGAGCATGCGGGCGATGGCAAAGGACACCAACTGCGTTACCAACGCCACTCCCGCACTCAACCACACCGCCGGCCGTTCGACCGGGCCGTACACCGCGGTGAGCACGCCCCCCGCCAACCCGATCAGCACCACCGATGCGAGCGCGTACAGCGCAAACCCGCGTGCCATGCTCTTCGGCGCCGTCATGCCTGACCACCCTTTCGAGCTGCCCGGGCAGCGTCATCACGACGAAGGACCGCCATGAGCCTGGTGTACATGTTCCAGAAGCTCAGCCCGCCGCCAAGAAATAATGCGGCGATGAGCAACCACGGGGCTGTGGCAAACTTCCTGTCCAACCACTGGCCGACAAACACCCAGATTACCACGGACACGGCGAACTGAAGACCCAGCCCGGAATATTCACCGAACGGCGTGTCGCCGTTTTCCGCTGAACTGGCCGGCTTTCCCGCCTGAAACGGGTCCCGATCTGCCCCTGTCATCCGACGCGGAATCTAGCGCTTGTGAAATTTTTCGCAAGCGATTCGGAGCCCTAAACCGAAGGCACGCCGAACCGGTGTGATACGTGTCGCAAGTGCAATCCAGCACAGCACTTTCGTTGTGACGCTTCACGTTGACTATTCGTCCTTGTGTTGATAACTTCGCACTCAGTCGGATGTGTGAGCGGACGCCCGCCCTCCTGCCGACCCCGAGCCATCATCGGTCTTGACAATGAATACCCGTTTACTGATCACCTTGCTTTGCGCTGGAGCCGTCGCACTCGCGTGCGGCTCTTTGGCACGTAACGACAAGCCAGCCGCGCCGGCAGCCACCATCTCGAAACGCTCGGCCGTTGCATCGCCAGCGCGTTCAGCCAACGCGTCACCCGTTGACGGCAAGTTCGCGGTGAACGTGGAACCACACGCACTGCGCTTCGCACTCGACGTCACCAATCAGGGCAAGAAGAAAGTCGAACTCACGTTTCCGAGCGGACAGGAATACGAATTCACCGTGCTCGATTCGATGGGCCGCGAAGTGTACCGGTGGGGATCGGGCCGCATGTTCACGCAGTCCGTGCAGAACAAGTTGCTTGGAAGCGGCGACACCATGCGCATCGACGAACGCGCGGTGACCACGCTGCCGCAGGGCAAGTACATCGCCGTCGCCACCATGCGCAGTTCCAACTTCCCCATCACGCAGCGCTCCGAGTTCGAACTGCGCTGAACGCGCAGACCCGCGCACCGGCGCATGTGACCTCGCGAGATGCATCGAGGTTGAGCGAGCAGAATCCCACGCCACACGGGCTTTCGTGTGGCGTTTTTTTCTTCCCGCTCTTAGGCGAGTTCATCATGCGACCACCGCGCTCACGGTTCACGCGCGCCGCGCTCGCGACGCTCACCATCGTTTCGATGGCGTCGCTGTCGGCATGCAGCAACCGGTCGGACGACATCACGACGCCCCGGGCGGACGACGCCGCGCGCGCCGTGGATGTGTTCACCAAACTCGCAGACTCGGTGTCACGCGCCGGTGGCGACTCGACACTGAGTTCCGCCTACACCTCGCTGGCGCAGGCTGTAAAGCAGGGAGGCCGCATCTCACCCATCGTCATCACGGTGGACGGCATCGCGACGCCGTTCCTTGCCGCGGCGCTCCAGATCGAGTCACTGCCGGGCCCAGGATGCACGTTCACGCAACCGTGCCCGAGCTTCGTCGCGGTGTTGCCCAATCGCAGCCTCATCGCGTGGCAGCAGGATGATCCGCGCCGAGTGGTGCAGCTGTCGTCCGCAGCGGATGGAGATCCCATCGCGGCCTATCTCTATCCCACGTTCGCGCCATTTCCGTTTCGTCCCGCCTCGTTGATCTTCATCGATGGAAAGGGCGGCACCTTTTTCGGCACGAGTGGCGCGCAGCGCTTCACGCCCACGTTCACCACCACGCCGTGCACGGCCAGTACCGGCTCGGCACCGGATGACTCGAGCGTGCGCGCGCGATGCACGCAGGCAACCTTCGACGTCACCTTCGATGCCAAAGCAGAGGCGTCGTCGTTCCTCACGCGCAACAATACGGCAACGGGGTCGCATTCCTTCGGCATGACGTCGCAGAGCATCTCCGGCGCGCATCTCGAACTTCCCGTCGTCACCATTCCCCTTCCACCGATCACTGTGCAGCCAAGCGCGTCCCTTCCTGCAGTTCTCACCAGCAAGGTGGATAGCCTTGTCACGCTGACACTCACCGTCACGAACCCGGCCACCACGCCGGCGGACGTGTCGTTCGCGACTGGCCAGCGCTATGAATTCACGATCAGTGATGCGAGTGGAGTCACGCTCTGGCGCTGGAGCGACGGCATGGCATTCACGCAACTCTTCGGCACGCAGACGTTGGCGGCCGGCGGAACGCTGGTGTTCACCGCACAGTGGAAGCCGACCACCAAGGGGAGTTTCGTGGCAAGCGGTGCGCTGGTGAGCGTTTCGCACCACGCCGGCGCAAAGGCCACGCTCGTAGTACCCTAGCGGGCGCGACGGACTCGGACATTCGAGCGCACCGGGATGAGCAGGCACGCGCCCTGCTCATCCCTCTTGCATGGCATCCATCTGGAAAGGCGCCCTGGCGTTCGGGCTCGTGAATATCCCCGTACAACTCGAGTCGGCGGTACGACCCGCCGCCAAGCTCCCGTTCCGGCAACTCGACAAGAAGCACGAGAAGCCGATCAAGCTGCAACGCGTGTCATCGACGGGGGACGTGGTGCCCTGGCGCGACATCGTGAAAGGCTATGAGACCAGCAAAGGCCGCTTCGTCATTGTGGACGATGCCGACTTCAAGGCCGCGGCCGTGGAGAAGTCCCATGTGCTGGAGATGACGGACTTCGTGCCCGCCGACTCGATCGATCCGCGATACTTCGAGACGCCGTATTTCCTGACCACACGAGAAGGCGGAGAGAAGGCGTACGCGCTCTTCCGCGATGCGCTGGAACAGACTGGAAAGATCGGCATCGGCACGTTGGCGTTGCGCGAGCGACAACACCTGGCCGCCGTGAAGCCCATGGGGAAGGCGCTGGTGCTGGAGTTGATGCGGTTCGAGGACGAACTCGTGGACCCGGATACGATGAAGCTGCCGGCTGCCACGAAAGTAAAGCCGCAGGAACGCGCCATCGCCGTGCAACTCATCGAGGCACTCGCGGGCGAGTTCGATCCGTCCAAGTACAAGGACGAATACCACGACAAGCTTCGGGCAATCATCAAGGCAAAGGCGAAGGGCAAGCCGTTGCCGGTTCCCGAGGTGGAAGCGCGCGAACACACTGACGTGCTCGATCTGGTGCAGCGGCTGAAGGAGAGCATCGCAGCAAACAAGGCGAGCAACACTGCGGGCAACACGGCGGGCAAGAAGAAGAGCGCGAAATCCGCGCGGAAGCGCGCGAAGTCAGCGTAGGCTTCGCGTTACCGGGCTACGCGGCCGTCTTTGCTGAGGAGCGCTCGCGATTGCGCAGCCCGGAGAGGATGTCGCCAAGGCCTGCCGCCAATCCGTCGCCCTGCTGCGGAATGAGGTGGATCAGCTTCTCTCGCGTGACCGGCTTGTCAATGCGCCCTGCTTCCCCATGCCCGCGTTCCG
>JBDUCM010000238.1:0-6402 GCA_040003455.1 bacterium | reverse complement strand
GTTTCTCGGGCTAGAAAGACAAGCCGAAGCCTACGTAACCACTGATGCTCGAAGGCGTTCCGATATCTCGGCCGGCGACTGGTACGGCAAACCCGAACCGGAGGGTCTGCGGGACATCCCAACTGATCACCGTACCGCTCAGCACGGCCTCGGAGCCGACGCTGGCGATGGTGCGGCCAATGCGCGATACCGGAGAGCAGACGTTGAACCGTGGAGACTGGCCGCACGACGCGTTGGCGGCGTCGGCGAAGGCCGTGATGGACGAGCGGTCGAAGAAGAAGGGGAGCGAACCTAGGCCTCGGCCGCCGAGCAACGCGGGGAGGCGGTATTCCACCTGGGCGGCGAGGGCGCGGGTGCCGGAGATGGCAGCCGCCGGGAAGCCGCGCACGCCAAAGGTGCGGCGGGTTTCACCCACGACGTAGCCGGGAAAGATCTCGACGTTGCCGCCGCTGATGCCGCCGACTTCGAACGAGGTAGAGGCATGATTGTCGGCGGCGCCTGCGGCGAGGCGCACGGCAAGAACGTGGTGCGCGAAGCCGGGAAGATCGAGGCTCTTGAACAGCGACGCAGTGCCGACCACGCTCGTGGAAGTAGTGGCGGCGATGCTATCGGAGCGTGCGCGTTCGCGCGCCGTGACGGCGAGCGAGATGCCGTCCTCCGGTGAGATGCTCAGCAGCGGGCGTTGCGTGTTGGACCACTGCGCGCTCACGAAGGCGCGCGGGAACATGTAGGTGCGCGAATAGCCGGGGTCCACCTGCTTGAGGAATTCCGCGGGATCGGCGAGAAAGGCGCGATGCTCGGCGCCGATGCCAACGGAGAACGAGGAGTACGTACGGATGCGCGGGCGAACAAAGGTTGCCGCGAGCGATGCGTCACGCACCTGACGCAGTACGTAACCGACGACGTTCGTGGTGCCGCCGTTCTTCAGTGTCAACTCGAGTGTGTAGTCCTGGAAGACATCGGCGTCGATGACGGGCTGACGGAAGCCTGCGTAGTGATACGCGAAGCCGGCAGTGGGAAAGGAGCCAGTGGTGGGAACGGTGAGATAGGCGCTGTAGGCATGGCGGCCGAGGACATCGGAGCCGGTGGTCTTGGCACCCAGACGCGTGCCTCGGCCCGGAGCCTCTTCGACGACCGGATACCAGTAGTGCGGAAACAGACTGCGCCAGGCGTGGTAGGGATGGAAGTCGCCGGGTGCGAGGGGTTCGCTGTCGATTGGCGCGGCAACCGGTGGTGCGGGGGTTGTTGATGACAGCGCGAGGCCGGTGAGGGGCGCGACGCCGAGGTGGAAGCCGTTGGCGCGCAGGGTGGCGGCGGCGAGCAACAGGCCGTTCGGGGAGACTTCCGGGGTGGCGACGTTTTCGGATGCGGTTACTGATGCGCTGGCGACGTTAGCATTCGTCCGTGGTTCGCCGATGATGGAACGGCGCATGACGAGTGGCGTGCCGGAGGCTTCGCTCACGTACAGCACGCTCGCCCCATCGGGGGACCAACTCGGCGCAGAGATGAGATAGTTGCCGCGATCGATGGCGCGCGCGTCGCCGGTGGCGAGGTCGAGCACTTCAATGGAGTATGTGCCGCCGTGCGTGCGATGCGCGGCGACGATCATGCTGCCGGCGGGTGACCAGCGTGGTTCGCTCCATGTCTCGTCAGCGCCGGCGTCGCGGAGCACGCGTTGCAGCTTGCCGTTGGCATCGAGGAGCACGAGGCTGGTGCGATTGGCGCCGTATTGTACGGCGACGATGTCGCCGCTGCGCGAGGCATCCGGCTGCACCAGGCGCATGCCGTGTGTGAACTGCCGCTGCTTGCCGTTGTGCTGGATGAAGAGATCCGAGCGGACCACGTTTGGCGCGGTGATCTCGAGCTGCGCAAAGAGCAGGCTGCCGTCTGCGAGTGGAACGCTTGCTCCCAGGGAATTGCGGCGACCGAGTGATTGCCGAGTGCCGTTCAGTGACAGGCGGTATGCGGCGGTGGCGTTGCGTCCGTCGCTGGCGGCGTAGATGAGTGTGGAGTCGTTCAGCCAACGCGGGTCGGTGGCGTAGTAGGCGTGTGCGGTGAGTTCACGCCACGCTGGGAGTGGAGGACGCGACGCGCCAGCGCTCAACTGGACCGAATCGCGCCACACCTTGAAGGCATCCTTGAACGAAATGCCAAACGCGAGCTGCGATTCGTGGTTGAGGCGATAGGGGATGATCGCTCTGGCCTGGATGTCCACGAGCTTGCGGATGGTGGTGTCGCCGCGCGAGCGGGCGAGGTACTCCACGAGCAGCGATCCGTAGCCGTAGGCGCGTTCGCCATTGGGAAAGAGTGGCGTGGAGAGGCTCAGGGCATCGAGCTGCGGGAGTTGGTGCTCGAGGGCGCTGGTTTGCGCGAGGAGGCGGTGCTCGGAGTCCTTGAGGCGGCCGCCCTCGGTGAAACGCGACTCGTAGTAGACGGCCAGGCCTTCGGTGAGCCATGACGGGCCGTACAGGTTGGGAAAGAGATCGGGGCCCCTGCCCATGAAGAGCTGCGCAAGGCTCCAGATGCCGCGGGTGCGATCGAGATGAAAGATGTGCGTGAGTTCGTGCGTGATGACGAGCCTGAGCCAATCATCGTTGAAGCGCAGCGACTGCGTCTCGATGGGAGGCGTGGCATAGATGACGATGCGATTGCTCGGGAACGGCGTGGCGTTGCCGTTGGAGTAGTCGGCGTCGTCGGCGAGGACGAGGTCGATGCCCCCGCGCGGCGGCGCGAGTTCGCCGCTCAGTTGCTCGTACGCACGCTCGGCAACGGCGGCAGCGGCGCGAGCTTCACGCTCGAGCCCCGCGCGTACGTGCACGTGAAAGTGTTTCGTCTCGAGCGTGCGCCAGTTGTGCCATGGCGCGAGTTGCGCCTGTGCGCTCCGCGGCGCGGCGACTGCAAGCGTGAGGGCGCTCGCCGCAAGGAGAGTGCGTATGGTGCGCACTATCACCGCGAGGGCAGTGTGCGGAAGTAGTTCTCCAGACCGTCGGCGACGCCGCGTGCGTAGCGCTCCTGGAATTCCGGATTGCGCATGGCTGCTTCCTGATCGGGCATCATGATGAATGCGCCTTCGCACAGCACGGCTGGATACCAGGTGCCGCGTACCACGGCGAGGTTGTCGTAGTTGATGCCGAGGTCGGGAAGGCCGAGCTGCGAGACCATGCTGCGTTGTACTTCGCGTGCGAGTGGCTCGCTCTGGGTGCGAAAGAAGTAGGTGCCCGTGCCGGGGTTGGTGAAGGGATTCACACCGTCGGGCAGCGCGTTGTAGTGAATGGACACGAAGGCATTCACATTCGCCCGCCGCGCGATGATGGGGCGATCGCCGAGCGCGATAGCGGAGTCGGTGGTGCGCGTCATGACGACCGTGGCGCCGCGTTCCTCGAGAATGCGCTTGAGCCGTATGCCGACGGGAAGGGTGGCCTGCGGTTCATACAGGCCCGTTGGTCCAGTGGAGCCGACGGGTGGATGGCCGGGATCGACGGCGATGGTGAGGCCGGCGAGGGGGCGCGTGGCGTTGATGGCTGGGCGGCCGCGGAGCTTGAGCACGAGCGAGTTGCGCTCGAAGAGCACCAGGTAGCCGTATGGCGCCGAGCGAAGATTGACGGTGACGCGTGCGCGGTCGGCGGTTTCCTGGAGCCATTCCACCGTGGTGACCATCGTATCGGCGGAGGCGTAGTTGATGATGTCGGTATTGCCGCGTACTCCATAGATGGTGAGGACGATGGAGTGCGGCGTTTCCTCGACGAACCAGGGTGCGGGGCGGCCGATGGGGATGATGACGTCGGCGCCTTGTGCGCTGGAGCGGACGCGCATGTTGGAGAGCTGGCGCGCGGGGATGGGGGGTGCGACGTCGCGCGCGTCGCCGTTCTCCACCCAGACGTCGAGGTCGTGATCCAGCCGGATGCGGGCGAAGCTCTCCGTGCGTTCCATGAGAGGCACGAGGGTGCCTGGCGTGAAGAACCACTTGTAGGTGCCGCCTGGCAGCGGGCGTCCAACGATGGTGAGGTCGGAATCGCCCATGGCGGATGGGTTGCCGAGGGAGACGACGCCGATTGGTTCGTCGCGGGCGAGGCGGGTGCGGAGGGAGTCGAGGCGTGCGTTCAGCAGCGACAGCGAGTCGGTGTGCTTCGGGGCCTCGGGGGCGGGGGTGGTTGTGGGCTTGCGTGGCGGTGCCGCGGCAATGAGACGGATTGGCTGCGCACCGCGCGTGGTGTCAGCACCACGGACAGCGACCAGGTCGTACCGGGACGCAGTGACCGGTGGATTGACCAGATACAGCATGAAACTGCCGTTGGGGTATACGCGGGCGGGGACGCCATTTACTGTCAGCGATGCCTTTCCGCTGCCTACGGAGCCGAAGATGAAATTCGAGTCGCGCGAGGTGATCTGCTGGTTGGGCGAGGGATAGACCACCTTGATGGCGAGCGGGCCGTCTACCTCGGGAACGGGCGGGAGTGGCAACGCTGCGGACGATCGGCTTGGTGCGGGAGTGGTTGCCGGCGTGGTGCGAGATGGCGCGGCAACGGGGGTGGGTGCGGGCGCTGGTGCGCCTCCGCAGGCCAGCAGGGCCGCCAGAGGCAGCGCCAATAGAACGCGAGGGTCACGGAACGGCGGCATGCCGAGAAGCTAACCGTGAGCGACGGACCCGCGCGAGTTCCCTGACACGAATGTGATGGATTGGCGGGCGGTTTGTTGACGCCCTTGTTTCGCTGCCCGTATATTCGCGCCGTAATGGCCGCTCTCACCTCCCTGTGACTCCCTTCGTTTCCTGCGCCTTTTGTGGCCGCGACAACGAACCCATGTCGCGCTTCTGTATTGATTGCGGAAAGCCGATGTCGGCGTCCGCGATCCGCGCAGCGCCCGCGTATCCGTCGGGCTCGATTGGGATGCCCGCGAGCTCGGCAGGACGGACGGACACGCCACCGCGCAGCTCGACGTCGATAATGGCGCCGCAGGAGCTGCCGGACCCGCACTTCATGGCGTGCATCAAGTGCGGCAGGGCAACCGATCCCATGCTGGCGTTCTGCGGACATTGCGGCACGCGCGCGACGGCGACATTCGGTGCCGCCGAGTGCTCGAGTTGCGGCACGACGTACATGGAAGGCACGGATCTCTTCTGCGCGCGATGCGGTACGCGTGTTGGGGAGCGTGTGAGTGTGGAAGTGAACAACGCCTTTGGCGCATTGATGCGCGCGACGCCGACGGGAAGTGCGGTGCCGAAGTTGTCGTTGCTCAACGAGCACGGTGACGTGTCCACCACGTATTCGCTGGATCGTGGCGAAGCGGTGTTGGGACGTGGCGCGGCCGACATTCGCTTTGACGATGTGTTCCTGTCGCCGTTGCATGCGCGCATTGAACAGCGCGATGGCGAGTTGGTGATTCGCGACCTGGGTTCGCGAAATGGCACATGGACGTTCGTGGACGGCGCGGCGCGCCTCACGGATGGTGATGTGATCCTCGTGGGTTCGCAGCTCCTCCGCTTTCGTCGCCTGGGGTATCCGGGTCCGCATCCACCGGAAGCCGATGCCACGCGGCGAATGGGTTCGCTGGTGCCGTCGGCCGACGTGGCCGTGCTGGAGCAATTGCGCGCGGACGGTAGTGTGCGCGACACGTATCACCTGTCACCGGCGCGCACGATTCTCATCGGGCGCGAATCGGGGGATTGGGTCTTTCCGTACGATCAGACAATGAGCGGGCGCCACGCCGAAATCAGAAGCCAGGATGCGGAGTTCTTCGTGCATGATGCCGGCAGTCGCAACGGTGTGGCGTTGGGCGTACGCGGCGAGCGTGTGTTGAAGAAGAACCAGCGCATCCTCGTGGGCGACCAGGTGCTGCGCGTGGAGAGCGTGGGCCGATGAGTGCCGAGAAGCTCTGCCCGACGTGCGGGACGGAGTATCCGGCGAATGAGCGCTTCTGTCCTCGTGATGGAACCGCGCTCCGATCGGTGGGAGGGGGCAGTGACCTGGTGGGGTCGATCATTGCCGAGCGATACCATGTGATGAAGAAGCTGGGCGAGGGGGGGATGGGCCAGGTGTACCTCGCCGAGCATGTGAAGATGGGGCGGAAGAGTGCAGTGAAGGTGATGAACCCCGGCATGACGCAGGATGCCGACGCCATCAGCCGGTTCAATCGTGAAGCCGCGAATGCCAGCCGCATCAATCATCCGAATGTCGCGGGCATCTACGACTTCGGCGAGACGGCCGATGGGCTGATCTACCTGGCGATGGAGTTCATCGAGGGCGAGTCGCTCACGTCGCTGGTTGAGCGCGAGGGTGCGCTGCCGCCCACGCGCGCGGCGAGCATCGCGAAGCAGGCGGCGGACGGGCTGGCGGTGGCGCACGACATGGGGATCGTGCATCGCGACCTCAAGCCCGACAACATCATGATCGCGAAGAATCGCGA
>JBDUCM010000084.1:0-21573 GCA_040003455.1 bacterium | reverse complement strand
CTCTGCCTCGCCCCAAACGCGCGGCAGACTCGTAGAGGGGTTTGGGCCCCGACCAACGTGTAGCGTGGTGCGTGCGACTGCCCTGTTGGGCAAACGCGGGCGAAGCCTGGCGGCCTCGCCCGCGGACCTGACGTCACGCCGCCCGAGGGCGGCGTGCTACTGCTTACTTCGAGTAGAGCTCGACGACCAACTGTTCCTGGGCGGCAATCGGGATGCTCGTACGGGCGGGCTTCTCGAGCACCCGGCCGCTGAACGTCTCCTTGTCTACTGCGATCCACGAGAGCGAGGCACCGCGGGCCGACTGCTCAAGCGCCACGATGACGGACGCCTGTTCGCGGGACTTCACGTTCATCCGGACTTCCTGACCCGGCTGAACATGGAAGCTCGGAATGTCCACACCCTTCTGGTTCACTTCCACATGCCGGTGACGAATGAGCTGCCGGGCTGCCTTGCGGCTGGAGGCGAACCCCATGCGGTACACGACATTGTCCAAACGCGTCTCGAGCGCGGCCAGCAGGTTGTGACCCGTGATGCCAGGCTGTGACGACACCTTCTCGAACGTATTGCGGAACTGCTTCTCGCTCACGCCGTAGATACGCTTGATCTTCTGCTTTTCACGGAGCTGCTTGGAGAATTCCGACGCCTTGCGACGACGTGCCGTTGCCTGGCCATGCTGGCCTGGCGCGTACGGACGGCGCTCGACTGGACACTTCTCGGTGAAGCACTTGGTGCCCTTGAGGAACAGCTTGGTTCCCTCACGACGGCACTGACGGCAGCTCGGACCTGTATAGCGACCCATCTCAAACTCTCCGACGCTTCGGGGGACGGCAGCCGTTGTGCGGGATCGGCGTCACGTCCTTGATCGACTTCACCTGGAGGCCCGCCGCGGCAAGCGCCTGGATGGCCGACTCGCGACCACTGCCCGGGCCCTGCACGCGCACATGCACCCGCTTCACACCGGCTGTGAGCGCCTCGCGAGCGCACTGCTCAGCCGCAACAGTCGCGGCGAACGGCGTGCTCTTCTTGGAGCCCTTGAAGCCAGCCTTGCCACTCGATCCCCACGCGATCGCATTGCCGCGCGGGTCGGTGATGGTGACAGTCGTATTGTTGAAGGTCGCGTTGACGTGAGCCACGCCCTCGGCCTCGACAACCTTCTTGGTCTTCTTTCCAGTCGCCATGATTTACTTGGTTACCTTCTTCTTTCCGGCGATCGCACGGCGCGGACCCTTCTTGGTGCGCGCATTCGTGTGGGTTCGCTGACCGCGAACCGGAAGACCGCGACGATGACGCGTCCCACGATACGAGCCAATGTCCATCAAACGCTTGATGTTCATTGACACTTCCGTGCGCAACGCGCCTTCCACACGATACTCCTTCTCGATCACCTGACGGAGCTTGTTCACGTCGGCGTCGGAGAGATCGCGGACACGCAGCGATGCGTCGATCCCCGCCTTTTCCATGATCTCCAGGGCAGACGAGCGTCCGATCCCGAAGATGTACGTCAATCCGATCTCAACCTTCTTGTCGCGCGGGAGATCAATGCCAGAAATACGAGCCATGTTCTATCAGCCCTGACGCTGCTTATGCTTTGGATTGCGCTTGCAGATGATGCGAGTCACGCCGTTGCGCTTGACAACCTTGCAGTGCTCACAAATCGGCTTCACGCTGCTGCGGACTTTCACTGGAATACCATCATTGCAAAACGTGAGAATTTCCGGCCAAGACACGTAGCATAATGGGGGCGGTAAGTTGACGCAAGCCCCGCAGATACAGTGAGTTCAGCCCACTGCAGGCATTCCGTCAACCGTGTCTTTCGCGAGATCCATCAACACCTGCCGAAATGCCGCCCGCGGATCCTTGGCCGCCGTCACCACCCGACCCAACACCACATACCGCGCCCCTGCCCGTTGCGCCCCATGCGGGGTCACCACCCGGCGCTGATCGTGAGCATCGCCACCCTCCATCCGAATGCCCGGCACGAGGATCGCCAACTTGTCGCCGTACGCCCGATTCACCCCCTCGGCCTCGTGTCCGCTGCATACCAGTCCGTGCAATCCCGCCTCCGCACACTCGCCCGCGAGGCGCAAAACCTCATCCGCAACATGCAACGAATCCCGCCCCCAACTCGACGCCAGGCTGGAGTCATCCAGCGAGGTCAGTACGGTGACTCCCAGAATCCCGCACCCTTCCGACCCAGCCGAGGTCGCCGCCTCCTGCGCCGCCTCCAACATGGCCCGGCCGCCCGACGCATGAACCGTCACCAGCCTGGCACCCAGCGCAACTGCCGACCGGACTGAGCCCGCAACCGTGTTCGGAATGTCATGGAATTTCAGGTCCAGAAACACGTCCGCGCCGAGGCGGTCGCGCAGCTCTCGGACGATGGTCGGACCTGCCGCCGTGAAAAGGGCGCTGCCCACCTTGAAAAAGTGACAATCGCCGCTGAGCTGCCGTGCAAGCGCGAACGCATCGCCCGGGCTCGCCACGTCGAGTGCCACGATGGGTTTGGCGTAGCTCGTCATTTCGGGACCTCCAGAGTGCCGATGATGTCAGCGATGCGTTCGACGTCGTGCGCTTCGCACCAACGGGCGAGCGCCCGAACGGCGCGTTCCGGCGCACGAGGATCTCGCAGCATTGCGGTACCCATTCCCACCAGGGACGCGCCTGCAATGAGATACTGTAGCGCATCCTCGGCCGAACTAACACCGCCAATCCCGAAGAGCGGCACCGCGACCGCCCGGCGTACCTTCCACGTGGCCAGCACACCGGCGGGCCGTAACGCCGATCCGCTCACACCGCCCTGCCCAAAACCCAGCGCCGGCCGCCGCCGTTCCACGTCGATCACCAGGCCCGGCAGGGTATTTACGAGGGTCAGGGCATCGGCGCCCTCCTCCACGGCAACCGAGGCGCTCCGAGCGATATCGGGAAGCGTAGGCGACAACTTCACGAACAGCGGGCGACGAGTGACGACCCGCGCCCTCCTCACCACATCCGCAAGCGCGTTGAAGTCCGCGCCGAACTCCATTCCGCCGGCCTTCACGTTCGGACAGGAGACGTTGATTTCGTACGCGTCGAGCGCGCCGCTGCACTCGGCGTTCACCGACGCGTCAAGTTGCGCGATGACCTCGGCGAATTCCTCTGTGGAAAATCCCACGATGTTCGCGATCTTGCGAACGCTCGGCAACGAGGTGGCGAGCCAGGGAAGATGTTCCTTCCGCACAGCATCAACCCCCGGATTGGCCAACCCCACTGCGTTGATCATCCCACCGTCAAACTCGGCGACGCGCGGCGACGGGGCCCCCGATCGTGGTTCGGGACTGACAGCCTTGGTGACGATGCCACCTAGGGCCCGGAGATCCACGACGTCAGCCAGCTCACGGCCGTAGGCCGCGGTGCCCGCTGCCAGAACAATGGGGTTCTGGAACTCGAGTCCGGCCACCTGCACCGCGAGCAGTCCGCGGTGCGCGCTCACCGCCGGTTGGATCCCCCACCTGCCGCGCCCGTCGCCGCGGTCACGCGGCGCTCATAGCGCTTCAGGTATTCGACCACGCCGTCGGATATAGCCGCCGCAAGTTCATCCACCTGTGCAGGGTCCGTCATGTAGGCGGCCTCGGCCGGGTTGCTCCCAAAGCCGACCTCCACGAGCACCGCCGGCATGAATGCGGTGACGAGAACAACGAACCCGGCCTGCTTCACGCCGCGGCTCGGGCCCGGATGCACCTGCTTGACATGCCTCTGAATCAGGTCCGCCAGTTCATTCGCCTCGCGGAGGTGCTCATTCTGCGCCATGTCATTCATGATGAAGCTGAGCGGATCACCGGCCCGCGCCGACGAATTCGCCTCGAACTTCACGACTTCATTTTCCATCCGCTCCACACGCCGGGCGTCCTCCGTCTTGGCCTCGGCGAGGAAGTAGGTCTCGAAGCCCCGCGCGCCGCCAGGATCCTTCCAGCCGGGGTTGGCCGCGTTCACGTGGATGCTGACGAAGAGGTCAGCGTGGGCATCGTTCGCAATCCGTCCACGGTCACCGAGCGCGATGAGGGTGTCCGACGTGCGCGTAAACTTCACGTCCACACCGCGCTGATTCAACGCCGCGCCCACTCGCTTTGCGACGTTCAGCGTGATGTTCTTTTCCAGCACCTGCGGCCCTCCCTTGATGGGGCCGTGCATGCCGGGATCCTGACCTCCGTGACCGGCGTCCACCACAACGAGGCGATGCTGGCGCAGGATGCCCGTCGGTTCCGCCGTTGCGCTGACGACCGGCGAACGCTCCACTGCTGATGAACGCTCGGAGCGCGGTGCCTCCGGCGGAGGGCCGCTGCGACGAACAGCGGGGGCACTCCGCACCGGCGGCGTGTCGCGTTCGGCAAAGCGCTGCACCATGGAGAATGCACGCAGTTCAAAGTGTTCCGGATCCCACACGAGATTGGTCGCCACGCGAGGAACGATCTCCGCGACCAGTTGGAGCGGAACATACAGTGCGCCCTTCCTGACCTCGGGTGGTGTGGCCAGCTGGTAGGTCTGGTCACTCACCTTGGCGAACCGCAACCCCTCCTCCACTTCTATGGCGGCGCCGCCAATGAGGAGCAGCCACCGATTGCCGGTAAGGTGCGACACCGTAATCGGCACGATGGGGCGGAGCTGTTCGGCACGAAGGAGTGGACCACCGGCCGAGGGTACGAGAGCGACCGACGCGCTCCGGCTCGCATCCTTGACGATGAGCGACCCCGACATGCCTTGCGGCGCAGACGCAGCGAGCTGGAATGCCGCGGCGAGTGCAAGAATCATCGGGTACGCACCGCACGCGCGATTTCGCGATCAGCGTCGCGTTCGCGTTCCGACTCGCGTTTGTCGTGCAGTTTCTTCCCCTTGCCGAGAGCCAGCGCCACCTTTGCGATCCCGCGTTTGAAGTAGAGCTCGAGCGGCACCAGGGTGAGCCCCTGCCGCTCGATGGCACCTATCAGACGCCCAATCTCGCGCTTGTGCAACAACAACTTCCGCGTGCGTGTGGGCTCGTGGTTGTTGTAACTGGCGCGATCATACACCGAGATGTGCAGATTGATCAGGTAGATCTCGCCATCCCGTACGATGCCATAGGCGTCCGAAAGGTTTGCTTTTCCGTCGCGGAGCGATTTCACCTCGCTGCCCGTCAGCACCAATCCGGCCTCGTACGTGTCGAGGATGATATAGTCGTGCCGCGCCCGCCTGTTCTTGGCGACCGACTCGAACTCGGGATTGTCCTCGGACTTCGGCATGAGCAACGCGGGTCGCGGCGCGCGACGTTGCGGGCCAGCCTTTTAACATAGAGTGGGCGCACAACAGCAGCAACGCGATGCGTTGACTTGAGCCTGCGTGAGCGGTTATTTATCAGTCTGTTCCGGTGCGCGTTCCTGCACCGTTTGCTCGGGTGGTGGAACTGGTAGACACGCAGGTCTCAGAAGCCTGTGCCTTCACCGGCGTGGGGGTTCAAGTCCCCCCTCGAGCACTCAATGCGAAAATGAGGATTCGTCGCGCACGCGACGGATCCTCATTTTGGTTTCTAGTGCTGCGCTACCGGATCATCTTGCTGGGAGCGATGTCCTCGGGGAGCTGGGCAGCACCGAAGCTCTCGCGGAGGGCTGCGTTGGCAGCCAGAAGATATTCCGACACCACGGAGGTCCCGCGCTTTACCGCCGGATCGTCGCCGCGGATGGGGCCGCCCGAAAACGCCAGGAGGTTCTGCGCCACGCGCATCGCCGGCGCACCATGTCCCCGGGACGTGAATGCATCACGGTACGCGCTCAATCGCGCATTGAACTGCCGCTCCGCCAGGTCGACCAGCTCATTGTCGACGTTGCGATCCTTGTGCATGCGATGCAGTAGCGCACGAAGCGCTTCGGAGGGCGTGCGGTCGTCCAGTGCGTCACGCTGGGCCACGAGAATGCCCAGCGACCGGCGCAGATAACGGAGTTCCCACTGGGCATGGTCCACATCGCCACGCGTGGCATCCGACGCCAGCCACTCCACGTCCACTGCCGATGGTTCCTGCATCAGCGCTGCCGCGTATTCCGCGCTACGCCTCAGAAGGGCGCGATCTTCGCGGAACGACCGGAAGAGGCGCAAGGCGCCGAGCGTCAGCCCTGCAGGATAGGCAGCGTCATGCGCTGGGACGCCGAAACAACTGGCTGATCCAGACCGACATGCTCGCGTACCTGACGTTCCTGCATGAGCAAATCGCTCAAGCGGACGCTATCCAACACTTCGTCGATCTTGCGCTGGAGCAGCACCCACACTGGGCGAATGCTGCAGTCGTGCGATTCCGCACACCGGGCTTCCTCGACAGGATGCGTCAAACAATGCACGTCGAACGTGGAATGCTCTGATGCGGAAATGACGTCACGGACCGTGATTTCCGTGGCGGGTCGGGCAAGGTGGTAGCCACCGTGGGCGCCGCGAGTGCTCTTCACAATGCTCGCGCGGCGGAGCTTGAGCATGATCTGCTCCACGTAGTCCGCGGGAAGGCGCTCGCTCGCGGCAATCTCGCGCCCTGTTACGGGACCGTCGCCGTTGCGACGGGCCAGATGGAGGGCACAGATCAGTCCGTATTCCGCTTGAGTGGTAATGCGCACGATGGGAATCTACTCCGCGCGGGAATGCCGGGATAGTGTGGGCGCGCCCAGTCAGCCGCCGGCAACCATCCCGTGCTTTCCGCCCGGCACGCCAATTTCGGTCATCTTGCGCAGGTCGAGTACGTCGTCAATTTCGTCGGCGGGCAGGAGCTGATCACGCTTGACCAGGTCTCGGACCAGAATTCCTTCCTTGACGGACTGCTTGCTCAATTCGGCGGCCCTTGCATACCCGATATGGGGCATCAGGGCCGTTGCAAGCGCCGCCGAGCGCTCGACCCAATACGCGCACATGTCTTCATGCGCCTCGATGCCCGCCACGCACTTGTCCGCGAACACGGTGGCGGTGTTGGTCAGGATGCGCATGGAGAGGAGCACATTGAACGCGATGACCGGCATCATCACGTTCAGCTCCAGTTGGCCGTGTTCCGCCGAGATCGCCACGGTGGTGTCGAGCCCCATGACCTGGAAGCAGACCTGATTGACCATCTCAGGAATGGATGGATTGATCTTGCCTGGCATGATGGACGAACCCGGCTGCACCGCGGGCAGCTTGATTTCATCGATGCCGGTGCGAGGACCCATCACCATGATCCGCAGGTCGCTGGCGATTTTGCTCAGGTCGATGGCAAGCACGCGCATGGATGCGCTGAATCCGGCAACGTCCCCCATGCTCTGCATCAGCTGAATGCGATCCGTACCGATACGGAGTTCAAGGCCGGTGATCGCCTTCAGGTACTTGTTCATGAGCGGCGGATACTCCCTCTCCACCGTGACGCCGGTACCGACCGCACTCCCGCCAATGCCGAGATCGCGCAGATAGTCTGATGCTTCCTTCACACGGCGAATGCCCCGATCGAGGGATCCGGCGTATGCCGTGAATTCCTGCCCAAGGCGGATGGGCATCGCGTCCTGGAGGTGCGTGCGACCCGCCTTCACGATGTGGTCGAATTCCTTGCCCTTTGTCGCGAAGGCGTCACGCAACCCCTCGAACGCCTTCACGAGCGCATCGAGCTGTGACAGGCAGGCAAGGCGGATGTTGGTTGGAATCGTATCGTTCGTGCTTTGCGCCATGTTCACATGATCGTTGGGATGCACGGGGGTGTAGGTGCCCCGTTGCCCGCCGAGCAGCTCGTTGGCGCGATTGGCCAGCACTTCGTTGGCGTTCATGTTGTGCGACGTGCCGGCACCAGCCTGGTAGGGATCGACGATGAATTGGTCCGTATGTTTCCCGGCCAGCACTTCATCGGCTGCCTGCACGATGGCATCGGCGAGACGGGAATCGAGACGCCCCGTTTCCTTGTGGGTCAGCGCAGCGGCCTTCTTGATCCACACCTGCGCCACGACGAACGGCCAGAGCGGTGCAAGTCCACTGATCGGGAAGTTCTCCTTCGCACGAACGGTCTGCACGCCGTACAGTGCGTCGGCAGGGACTTCCTTCGGGCCCAGGGGATCCCGTTCGGTGCGAGTCGCAGCAGCCATGGGAGGTTCTCGAGTGTGGAGCGCGGGATCAGCGCAACGCGCCCGCCGCCCGGTGACGAAGGGCCCTGCGCATGTGCAGGGAACAGACGAACGTCGCAAACGCGCGACTCCCGATCATGACGCGCTTCTCGCGGTTATCAGCCGCGTCATCACGATCAGAGCGATCAGCGCACCGATTCCAGCGACGCCCATCCACAGCACGCTGAATCCGTGCAGACGCCCGAACGCCTGCCGTCGCGGGTCGGATGGGTCGAGGGCGTCAACGGCGCCGCCGATGGCAGCGCGTACGCTCTCGATTTTCGGCGCGATGTACAACTGTGCAATGGCGCATGCGACCGCGAACGCGGCAGACGCCCCTGCTCCGATCAGTCCCGCGCCGGCCGCGCGCGACAGGGCGCAAACACCGATGCCCAGCAGCATCCCGCTCCAGAACAAGACTGGCAGCACGCGTCCAACAAGCGCGCCCGCCAGTGTTCGCGATGGGAGCACGGCGAACGCCGCGGGCGCCACGACCGCAGCGACCAGCAGCGCGGCGCCAATCCACGCGGCGAGCAACGTAATACTCCAAAGCGCGATCGGGGTGCTGCGCATGGTCATCGTTTTATTGTCCGTGCGCGACCCGACAGAAACGGATTCGTCTCCAGTTCGGCGCCGATGGTTGTTCGTGGTCCATGCCCCGGGTGCACGATCGTGTCTTCCGACAGTGTCGCGAACCGCGCGAGCGATGCATCCATCGCGTGCGGACTCGCGAGCGGAAGATCCGTACGACCAATGCTCCCGAGAAAGAGCAAATCCCCCGACAGGGCCACTCCAGGCGCGTTGAAGCTCACGTGACCTGGCGCATGACCAGGCACGTGCATCACCGTGAACTCCATCGTGCCGCAGGTGAGCACGTCGCCATCCTCGATTGGATCCGTGGTCACCGTCGGCTGGTCCCACGGCACGCCATACATCTCGGCAGCGCGGGCCGACAAACGATCGTAGTACGGCAGGTCGAGTGCGTGAAGCCGTACGGGAACGGGGTAGGCTTTCCGTACCTCGTTGATGGCGCCGATATGATCGAGGTGCGCGTGCGTGAGCCAGATCGCATCGAGCGTCGCCCTCGATGCGCGCACCATGTCGACGATGCGCTGTCCGTCGTCGCCAGGATCGATGAGCACCGCTCGCGCCATCGCGTCATCAACGACGAGGTAGCAGTTCTCCTCGAACAAACCGACAGTACGGAGGTCGATCTTCATACCGCATAGCCGCCGGAGCCCTGGGGCTCCAGCGCGTGACCGCCCTCGGCGCGGGCCTTCAGGTATTTCTCCACGGCGATCGCGGCAGTAGTAGCGTCGCCGACGGCGGTGGTGACCTGCCGCGTGAGCTGCGACCGGAGGTCGCCCGCGGCAAAGAGACCGGCGATCGAGGTCTGCATGTTGGTGTCCGTACGAACGTAGCCCATCTCGTCGTGCTCGAAATGCCCGTCGATGACACCCGTATTCGGGCGGAAGCCGACGAAGACGAAACAACCTGTCGCGTCCAGGGTGCGCACCTCGTCCGTGAGGACATCGCGGATACGCAATCCGGTCATCAGCCCCTGCGCGTCACCGGTGACTTCCTCTGTGACGGCGTTCCAGATGACCTCGATCTTCGGATTGGCGAGGAGTCGCTCCTGCAGGATCCTCGACGCGCGGAAACTGTCCCGGCGGTGCACGACATACACCTTGTCCGCGTAACGGGTAAGAAAGTCGGCTTCCTCCACCGCCGCGTCTCCGCCACCGATCACGGCAATCGTGTGCTTCTTGAAGAAGGCGCCGTCGCAGATGGCGCAGTACGAAACGCCCTTGCCCGCGAACTCCAGTTCGCCGGGAATGCCGAGCTTTACGGGGGTTCCGCCCGCGGTAACGATCACGGCAGGCGACGTGTAGCGATCGCCGCCATCCGTGATGGTTTCGAAGGTACCGTCCGCAAGTTTCGTCACGCGCTCGACGTTGGCCGTGACATACTCGGCACCGAACTCACGGGAGTGCTCCTCGAACTTCTTGGCGAGCTCCCACCCGAGAATCGATTTCTCACCGATCCAGTCGTCCAGCTTCTCGGTATTGAGCAGTTCGCCCCCCGGAATGCCACGCTCGAGCACGGCAGTTGTCAGCATGGACCGGCCCGTGTAGAGCGCGGCACACATGCCAGCCGGGCCGGCGCCGACGATGACGACGTCAAAATTGTGCGATGTAGCCAAGATCGATCCTCTTGCGATGGAGCGTGACCTGCGCGCTTCGTTGAAATGTCACCTGAAGAAGTGCTCGGGGGAACTGTTCCGTTCCCCGGGTCTGACTTCAGAGGCCGACGACGATGCGCTGGAGTGCCCCGTGACAGTGCGACGCGGTTCCGACGAGAAACGCGGCAGGTGTGTGCTCCGCAGCCCGGGCGATCACCTCATCGGCGGCAACGACATCCCGGACGTCGATCATGCCAACGCCGTGGGTGCGATGTGAGCAATGAAATACCAGCGGACCCTCCAGGGCACGGCCCGCCTGCCGCTCAGTCGCGACGTAGCTCGCCAGCGCTGGCGGCATGCTCCATGTCCGTTCACCCTTGGTCGCGGGACATCGTGGTGGCTCGATGCAGTTGATTGGGCACATCCATTCCGCAAAGCTCACGTAGTGCGTTCCGTCATCGCCGGCGCGCTGCCAGGGAATCGCCGGCGCACTCGACAACGGTTCGACTGATACCCGCCGCAATGGCCAACGCTGGGCGGCACGGGCGAACAGCCACTGCGCCATGAGGTGAGGCATTAGCGGCGACGGAACAATGGCGTCATCACGCGTCTCCGTCCGATGCAAAGCGGCATCCGCAAGCAGGCTTCCGAAATACTCTTCCCACGACGCTATTGTCACAACCAGGCCTAGCGGGCGCTCCTCAGGTGGAAGCTGTGCGACACGGCACTCGGGATTCCGATCGACCACGACGAGCTCGGCCCATTCCGCAGCGCCGGCCGCTGCGGCTCGCCCGAGCTGCCGGACATAGTAGCTCCCATAGCAACCGCCTCCGACGATGACGATTCGCCCGAAGCGCTGCGTCTCGCGAATGACGCGTGGCCGCGCTTCAGCGCCTGACGTGACGTCCACCATCGACGCGAATGATCTCTCCACTCACGAAGTCAGCGGCGATCAGATAGAGAACTGCCTGCGCCACATCCTCCGGCGTCCCGAATCGCTGGAGCGGCGTGCTACGCCGCAAGTGTTCGGCACTCGCTTCATCAAATCCCTCCGGGAGCAGGACCACACCGGGAGCGATGGCGTTGACGCGAATCTCGGGGGCCAGCGCGTGCGCGAGGGCGCGCGTCATCTGCACGATGGCCGCCTTGGTCATACCGTGCGGCACATAGCCCTTCCACGTCTCGAAGGCCGCCATGTCGGCAATGTTCACGATGCAGCCCCGGGCCACGCGCAGGTGTGGCGCCGCACGCTGGCTCAGGAAGAAAGGTGCGCGCGTATTCAACGCAAACATCGCATCCCACGCGTTCGCCGTTACCTCGCCAATTGGCGTTCGCACCATGACCGCAGCGGAATTCACAAGCGTGTGCAGTTCGCCATGATCCCGCGCGACTGCATCGACCAACGCTTCGCAGGCCGTGGTGTCGGTGAGGTCGCCCTTGGCAATCGCGGCACTCCCGCCAGCGGATTCGATCAGGCGAACTGTCTCGAGGGCGCCGTCCGCGGACTCGTTGTAGTGCACGATCACGCGCATACCCTTGGCGCCCAACGCGACGGCAATCGCGCGGCCCACTCGGCGACCGGCGCCAGTGACGAGCGCGACCCGACCGCTCATCGTCGCCATGGCGTCAGGCCGCGGGGGCCCGGCCCAGGGCGGCCAGGTGCGCATCCTGTAGCGCGAGCCACTCCGCGGGCACCTGCATCATTCCGATTGTCCGCGTGCCTTCGGCAGCACCGTGCCAATCCGAACCGCCACTCGCGATCAACCCCAACTGCTCCGACAGGGTCCGGAGGCGCGCGGTGTCGCTCGGCGAGTGGCCGGGATGCTTCACTTCCACGCCGTCGAGACCGAGCGATCGTAATGCCGTGAGTCGCTCACAGGTGCCCGCCGGACCAGGATGCGCGAGCACGGCGAGCCCGCCAACAGCATGAATCATCGCAATCGCGGCGGCCATGCCGAGCTGCTCCTTCGCGACATACGCCGGCCGGCCCGCGCCGAGATACCGATCGAACGCGTCGCGCGTGTCGGTGGCCCATCCGTCCTCCACGAGCGCGCGCGCGACGTGCGGGCGTCCAACAGCACCGCCACCAGCCTGTTGCAGCACGTCGTCGAATGTGATCTGTACGCCGAGCGCAACGAGCTTGTCCACGATCTGCTGTCCGCGGCGCTCGCGCATGCCACGCAATCCCTTCAGTTCGGCGTCGAGGAGATGGGTCTCCTGCAGGTGCAGCCCGAGCAGGTGCGTCTCTGCGTCACCCTCCACGGCACTCAACTCCACACCGTTCACGATGCGAACGCCCAGCTCCATCCCCATGGCCTGGGCCTCTTGCAAGCCGTCCACACTGTCGTGATCCGTGAGCGCAATGGCGAGCAGCCCGGCCGCCTTTGCCGCCCGAACCACGTCCGCAGGCGTGCGCGATCCGTCTGACGCCGTTGAATGCATGTGGAGATCGACATACCCTGCCGACGAGCCCTGACTGGTCACGACGTGTAGCCGGCCTCGGGCGACATCTCGCTGGGCTGCGATTGCCGGAAGAGGCGCGCAAGATCTGCGTCGCTCATTTCGGACAGTGCAAGTTCGCGCGAACGCGTGCCGTGCGGCGAGTACCGCGTTACCCGCACTTCACGGTTTTCGTCGGCCCCGGCAACGAAGAGCAGCGCGAACTCGTCGCGATCGTATTGGGTTACGCGACCGCTTGGCATGACATGCCAGGCGCGGCCATCGAGGGTGATCGTGCGAGTCGGCATGTTATGGCTGCTCCACTTCGTGATAGATGCGGCGAGGGTCAAGGACGCGCTCCGGCGCCGCCGCATGCGCGCGCGCCAGCGTCTCCGCGTCCGGAGCCTCGAAGAATTCCAGAAACGCGCCGGGTAGTCCGGTCTCCTCGAAAACCCAGAACCGGCAACCAGCCTGCGCGTAGTACTCACGCTTCCGCTGCAAACGTTCCGCAAATTTCGCCCGGTCCGGAGGCGTCACGAGCGTTCGCTGAATCGTGAGGCAGCGCGACATCGTCAGAGTGCGGCGTCCGGGAACGACTCGAGGCCCTTCTTGACCGCCGCGAGGAACTTGTCGGCGTCGGAACCGTCGACGATACGGTGGTCGAAGGAGAGCGAGAAGTACGCACACGTGCGAATGGCGATGGTGTCCTCGCCGTCCGCGCCACTGACTACCTTCGGCCGTTTCTCGATTGCGCCCAACCCCAGAATGGCGGACGTGCCAAGGGGAATGATCGGCGTTCCCAGGAGTGAACCGAACACACCGGGGTTGGTGATGGTGAACGTGGCGCCCTGCACCTCTTCCGGCTTGAGGCGCTTGCTCCGCGCTCGCTCGGCCAGATCGTTGAGCGACTTGGTGAGGCCCGACAACGACAGGTCGTCGGCACGCTTGATCACCGGCACGATCAGGCCCCAATCGAGAGCGACTGCGATGCCGACGTTGTACTGCTTGCGATAAATGATGTTGTTGCCTGCCACGGCCGCGTTCAACACGGGAAACTGCTTCAGCGTGTCAACCACCGTCTTGATGATGAACGGCAAGAAGGTGAGTTTCTGCCCCGTCTGCGCTTCGAACGACGCGCGATTCTTCTGCCGGATCCGCGCGATGCGCGTGAGGTCGATTTCGAAAAACGAGGTGACGTGAGCCGCCGATCGGCGCGCAGCGACCATGTGGTCGCTGGTGAGCACGCGAATTTTCGACATGGCTTCAACTTTGTCGCCAGCCCAGGGCTCGGGCATCGGCCCGTGCTGCTCGGCGCCACCAGGCGCATGCATGGACGGACGCTGTGCCACGGAGACCGGCGCAGACGCACCGGAGGCGATGAACTCCTCGATGTCGCGACGCGTCACACGACCCTGGAGACCACTGCCTTGCATGGCGGCGATTTCAATACCGTGTTCCGCGGCGATCTTGCGGACCAACGGGGAGGATTTCGTGCGAAGACGATCTTCGAGACCGTTTCCGCCAGAAGGACCGGTAATGGTTGCCGGTGCGGTGACAGGATGCGGGAGGGAGGCGGATGCCGTCGTAGATTGCGTTACGGGGGGGGCCCCCGCGCTCGTCGCCGACGGTGCCGGCGCAGCAGCCGCCGGCGCGAGCGACGCCCCCTTCTCCGTCTCGATCCGCGCCACCACCGTCTGGACGGCAACCGTTTGCCCTTCCAGCACGATGATTTCCGCAAGCACGCCGGCCGAGGGTGCGGGGATCTCCGCATCCACCTTGTCCGTGCTGATCTCGAAGATCGGTTCGTCGCGCTTTACTTCGTCGCCGACCTTCTTCAACCACTTGGATAGTGTCCCCTCGGCGATGGACTCGCCCATCTGGGGCATGATGATGTCAACGCGTGCCACTGGCGTATCCCCTCACTCGGAGTTTCGAGAAGCGGCGCGAGTCTTCCGCATCCGCCTGATTACGATCGTTGGAATCAATACCATGCCCAAAAGCCCGCCACGCAAAGCATAGGTGAGCCAATTGCAGGGCGCGCCCGTTTCCGCATCTGCTGCACATCCCGTTGCGAAGCCCACAATCTTCGCCAGCAGTACCGCAATCATCGCGCTACCCATCAAACCGCTGGCCGCCGTCAGGCAACCCACTGCAAGATAAGGCAACACCCCCTCGCTCGTCTGCCCTGATCCCGCTGGACCCAGATTGTCGGTGTCCTGCATCAGTAGGCGGCCAGGCGACGGAGCGCGAGCACGACGTCCGCCGTCTGCGGCAGCACGAAGTCCTCGAGGGACGGCGCATAGGGCAACGGCACGTCGTGCGCCGTTACCCGGAGTACCGGTGCGTCGAGCCACTCGAAACACGTCTCGTTGATGCGCGCGGTGATCTCTCCAGCAATTCCGCCGGTGCGCGTATCCTCGTGCAATACCAGAACGCGATTGGTCTTCTTCACCGTCGCCACGATAGCCTCATCGTCGAGCGGTGCCAGCGAGCGGAGGTCAATGACCTCCACCGACAAGCCGTCTTCGCGCTCGAGCTGCTCAGCGGCCTCCAGCGCCTTGTAGACGGTGGCCGCATACGTGATGACCGAGACGTCCGTGCCCTCGCGCGCCACACGCGCCTTGCCGATGGGCACGACGTGGTCACCAAGGGGCATTTCCCCCTTGATGCGGCGATAGAGGTACTTGTGCTCGAAGAAGAGGACGCAATCGTCATCCCGGATGGCAGCCTTCATCAGGCCTTTGGCGTCCGCAGCCGTGCTCGGGTATACCACCTTGAGCCCCGGCGTGTGGATGAAGCCCGCCTCTGGATTCTGCGAGTGGAACGGTCCGCCGCGTACGTAACCTCCACTTGGACCGCGTACCACCATCGGCGTGGGGAGAAACGCTCGGTAGCGCGCCGTCGCGACATAGTTGGTAAGCATGTCGTAGGCATTGGCGATGAAGTCGATGAACTGCATCTCCACGACTGGCCGCAGGCCCATGTGCGCCGCCCCAGCCGCCGCGCCGACAATCCCGATCTCGGAGATAGGGCTGTCGATCACTCGCGACTCACCGTACTTCGCCTGTAGCCCTTCGGTCACCTTGAACGCGCCACCGTAGGCACCGATATCCTCACCGATGCAGAAGACGTTCGCATCGCGCTCCATCTCTTCGAACAGCGCCTCGCGGATCGCTTCGAGGTACGTGATCTCGGCCATTACACGTCCCCGCTGATGTCGTACGTGCCCCAGCCCTCGGGGCGCTCGTTTTCTTCGACCGCGGCCCGTCGACCCTCCCGGAACCACAGCGGCTGCGCTTCCGGAGGATCGGCGTAAATACCCGTGAGCGCGTCCATGGGCTCCGGTACCCCCGACAACTCGGCGATATCCGTGGCTTCGTCAATCTCGCGCTGCACTCTCACGTCGATGTCGCCCAGGGTCTCGCGAGTAACGCCTTCGGCAACAAGACGAGCGATGTACCGATCAACGGGATCATTTTCGCTCGCCCACTGTTCGATTTCGCCCGCAGGTACGTATGACTGATTGTCGTGCTCCGCGTGGCCCTTGCGGCGATAGGTAAGGAGCTCGACGATGGATGTACCCTCACCGCGACGCGCGCGATTCACGGCACGTTTGGTCGCCTCGTAGGTTGCCACGACATCGTTGCCGTCGGCCTGTTCACCGACGATGCCATAGCCCAGCGCCTTGTCCACGAACTGCCTCACGGCACTCTGCTTGCTCGTGGGCGTGGAGTAGGCGTACCCGTTGTTCTCGATGACTACTACCAGTGGGCAGCGCTGCACGGCCGCGAAGTTGATGCCTTCGTGAAAAGCGCCTGTCGATGTTGCGCCATCGCCGACGTACACAAGGCCGACGCGCTTTTCACCGCGCATCTTGAACGACAGCGTGACCCCCGCCATGACCGGGACCATGTCGCCCAGGGGCGATATCTGTCCGATGAACCCGCGCTCCGTGTCACCGAAGTGAATGTTGAGCTCACGCCCACGCGTGGGCGAGTCAGCACGGGCCATGTACTGCTTCAGGATCTCCACCGGCGTGGCGCCCTTCACGAGCATCGAGCCGAGATTGCGAATGAGCGGCGACAGGATGTCGCCCTGTTGGAGCGCATACGCGCTTCCCACGGCATCGGCTTCCTGGCCGAGCGACCGGAACAAGCCGCCCACCACTTTGGTCTGCCGGTACAGGTTGACCAACCGCTCCTCGAGGGAGCGCGTGAGTCGCATCCAGTAGTAGAGATCCAGCCGTTGTGCTGCCGTGAGGGACGTGTCGTCCTGCTCCACTGACGCGACGACGGGGGGCTGCTGGGCGACACTCCGCCCGGCCCGCCCCCCGCCCCGCGTCGTTGCCGACCGCGGGGATGACATCAGTACGATGCTTCGAGTGCGTGCGAAGGGTCGTCGGCTCGATGCAACTCGACGAACAACCGCTTCACATTCCGGTCCATCCGGCTCTCCCCCATCTGGTCAGTAGTGACCTCGACGAAGGTATAGTGCCCGCCTTCCGCCTTGACCGACAGCTTGAGCGCACCAAGGGCACCATTGAACAGGCGCGTGCGGGCGGTAGAAGCGGACAGCGTGAGTCCGAGTGCGGCGAAGAAACGATCCGCGACGACGAGGACGTCGGCCGGCGGCGTATGACTGCGATAGAAATGGCGCATCGTTAGTGTTTCGCGTTCCGTTCCGGAAGGACGTCCTGCATCCACTCGACTTTCTCGAGCGGCTTGGTGGAGTCGCTGTGGAATTGAATACCGATAGCCCACTGCCCTGAGGTCACGAAATTGAGTCGCGCGGTATAGACCCCCACGCCGGGCGCCTTCTCAAATCCGTCGTACGTACGTGCCCCATCGGCGGTGTTGGCGAAGATGCGGCCCTCTCCTGTCTCGATGGGCTGGCCGGTCTTCCGGTCAGTCACTCTGATGGTGTAGAGCACCGCTTCCCGCGCATACGGCGGGATGGGGTCCGATGTCTCCACGACGACGTAACTCGCAGAGGGCATCTTCAATTGCGGTTGTTGCGGCGCACCGCACGACGCCGCGGCAACCAGCGCCCAGGCGAGCGTGGTCCTCGTGAGGCGTCGTGCGGCTGCCGTGTGCATCACGACTGGTAGTACTCCAGGCCGAGATGCGTGATCTGCTCTTCGCCCATGAGATGCCGTAACGTGTTCTTGAGCTTCGTCTGCTGGATGAAGAGATCGTGTTCCGGCTGGAGGCCGGGGGCAGCCATTGGGCTCTTGTAGAAGAACGACAGCCACTCCTGAATACCCTTCATGCCGGCACGATGCGCGAAGTCGCTGAACAAGGCGAGGTCGAGCACGAGCGGCGCCGCCAGGATGGAGTCGCGGCAGAGGAAGTTGACCTTGATCTGCATCGGATACCCCATCCAGCCCACGATGTCGATGTTGTCCCAGCCTTCCTTGTTGTCGCCGCGAGGCGGGTAGTAGTTGATGCGTACCACGTGCGAGAAGCCCGCATACAGTGCAGGATACTTCTCGGGCTGGAGGATGTTGTGCAGCACCGAGAGCTTCGATTCTTCCTTCGTCTTGAACGACGCGGGATCGTCGAGGACTTCGCCGTCGCGATTGCCCAGGATGTTCGTTGAATACCAGCCAGCGAGGCCGAGCATGCGCGCCTTGATGCCCGGCGCGATGACGGTCTTCATCCAGGTCTGGCCGGTCTTGAAGTCCTTGCCGGAAATGGGCACGCCGCGATCATTCGCGAGCTGCACCAGCGCCGGGATGTCGACGGAGAGGTTCGGCGCGCCATTGCAGAACGGCACGTTCTCCATGATGGCCGCGTAGGCGTAGAGCATCGACGGCGCGATCGCTTCGTCGTTGTTCTCCATGGCCTTCTCGAACTGCTCCAGCGTGGCGTGCTGCGGGCCCGGACGGATGAAGATTTCCGTGGAGGCGCACCACACGATGACGAGGCGATCACAGCCATGCTTCGTCTTGAAGTCGCGCATGTCCTGACGGAGCTGCTCGGCCAGGTCGCGCTTGGTCTTGCCCTTCTTGACGTTCGTGCCGTGGATACGCGTGACGTAATGGTTCTCGAACACCGCCGGCATTGGCTTGATGGCCTTCAGAAAATCGGCGATGGGCTCGAGGTGCTTGTCCTCGAGCACGCCAGCGTTCTTGGCCGCCGCGTACGCGTCGTCCGCGATGGGATCCCACGCGCCGAAGACAATGTCGTTCAGGTCAGCGAGCGGAACGAAGTCCTTGATGAGCGGGGCACGGTTGTCGGTGCGCTTGCCGAGGCGAATGGTCGCCATCTGCGTGAGCGAGCCGATGGGCTGCGTGTACCCGCGGCGGATGCTTTCCACTCCCGCCATGAACGTCGTCGCAACGGCACCAAGGCCAGGCGTGAGGATGCCCAGCTTGCCCTTGGCGGCTTGCGGTGGGGTGGAACGTGCGTCAGAGGCTGAACCTTGCACGAACTATTCTCCTTTAAGCAGAGGGCGCGGCATGCGAGGAACGCGCAGAAAAGCGAGGATTGAGCTCACTCTCCGTGCGCGCTTCCGCTGCATCCGCTCGCGTGGTGGCGTCATAGACGAACATCACGCGCTGGACCACGGTGATCCAGGCCGTAACAGTCAGAACCACGATGATGATGGCCAGCGGCCATCCGTTGAAAAATAAACCGAACAACGCCTGCGGAGCCGCCATGAGGACGACTCGTTCGGGCCGCTGCAGCAAGCCGACCTTTGCATCGAGGCCAAGAGCTTCCGCCCGGGCCCGTGTATACGACGTGAGGAACGCGCCCATGAGGCCCAGCAGCGCCGTGATCATCAGCGGAACGCTGCCGTGGACAGGACTCGTGGCGTAGAACACCGCAAGTCCGCCGAGTACGAAGCCATCGGCGAGGCGGTCCAGGCTGGAATCGAGGAAAGCCCCGAAGGTGGAGCTGCGGTTGGATCGTCGCGCAACCGTACCGTCCAGCACGTCGAAGAGCGCCGTGACAGACAGGAACCAGCCTCCGGTCTTGATGTGCCCCGTAGCGTAGATGATACCGCCGGTCACCGTGCACAGCGTGCCGAACACGGTGATGGAGTTGGGGTGCACCTGCTTCTTCACCAACCAGTTCGCCACTGGATCGATGAGTTTCAGGTACCCGTTTTTTATCATGTCAGGCAGAAGCTTCATCCGGCTCCGAGGCGCGCGGAGGTCCCGCAGCGGACCAAGCTCGCAGCGGTGGCGAGAAACGAAAAAACAAACGGACCGGAGAGTGGGCTCCGGCCCGTAAAGCTATCTGACGTCACAACGTCCAGCAACCGGATCGGCGCGCGCGTGGACGAGCCCTCTCGCCTCAGGGGAGACTCCACGGAAAGATCCCCTTCAGCGCCACGCTCCGGCTCTCGTACGTCCTCGATCCGTCAACGGTCACGGCCTTGAACTTCACCATCGCCCCACTGGCGATGCCCTGTACGGCGATCTTCTCCACCGTGTTTGCCGGAATCTGCCGAAGGAACAATTCCGTGCTTCCCGTGGCGGTGACGTACACGTTCACTCCCTGACTCAAGTTGTTCGTGACGGTCACGGCAGACTCCTGCACGGCGCCGGGCGCCGGCGTGGGCGCCGAACGCACTTCCACTGGCGGCCCGCCACACGCAGCGACAGCGCAACCCAAGGCGAACAGCGCGGCTTTCATTGAAGCTTTCATCGAAACAGCTCCTCACGGTAAACGGACAGGCGGCCTGATCCAACAACACTTTAGCAAGACACATGCGAAGTCGCGCACCCGCCGCATGAGGTTACTAGCCGAGTCGTGGCTGCGCTACCTATTATGCCTGACCTCTCATCAGGATCCCTCCGACCATGCTCGGTCTCTGGTCTCGCGCATTGCGACTGCTCCGCGGTTCGCTATTGCTTCCCACCGCGCTGTTGGCCCAGGACAAGGTCGGCAGCCCGAGAGCGACTCCCCCCGCGAAGGCGGACACCCCGGTGCGCCCAGCCACACGCGACTCCCTCCAGCGCGCATTGCAGGCCATCCTCGACCACGGCGTCGCCGATAGTGCCTTCCCCGGCGCCATCGCCGTGATCGGGACGCGAAACGGCCCTCTCGTGACCGTGGCCGCCGGCCATCTCGATTGGGCCGCTTCGCCCAAGCCCACCGTCACAACCCTGTGGGACCTGGCGTCGCTGACCAAGGTGGTCGGCATGACCTCCGCGATGATGCAGCTGGTCGAGCAGGGCCGGATTGACCTCGACGCACCAGTCCAGAAATACCTCCCGGAATGGACCGGACACAACAAGGAAAAGGTTCTGGTCCGGCACCTCATCACACATCAGGCGGGCCTGCCCGCATTCAAGCAGTACTTCAAGCTCAACGTGTCACCCGACTCCACACTGCGACTCATCTTCGCCGAGCCCCTCGACACCCTACCGGGCGTGCGCATGGTCTACAGCGATCTGGGCGCCATCCTCCTCGGCAAGATCGCGGAGCGAGTCAGTGGTGAGACGCTTGACGGTTACCTCCACCGCCACGTGTACGAGCCCCTCCGCATGCACGACACCCAGTACAAGCCGGCAGTCGCGCTGCGGGTGAGGATCGCGCCCACCGAAAACGATCCGTGGCGGGGCCGCCATCTCGTCGGCGAGGTACACGACGAGAATGCATTCGCATTGGGCGGCGTCTCCGCTCACGCGGGACTGTTCAGCACAGCCCACGATCTCACTCGCCTGGCACGCGCGTATCTCAACGGCGGGCAACTCGACCGCTCTGGCTCGATGCAGGGCGCAAAGCTGGCCGCAATGAAGGATGCTACCAAGCGCGTGATCGATACGCTCACGCCACAGGATGTTGTCGCGATCGTGCTGTTCGACGATACCGTGCAGGTACTGGCACCCGCCACGCT
>JBDUCM010000237.1:0-6447 GCA_040003455.1 bacterium | reverse complement strand
TGTCGCCGTCGAGCGCCGAGGTGTACACGGCCTCGTAGAAGCCTGCGAATTCCGGGGCGGTCACGGTGAATTCGAGGCGGTTCAGGTGGCTGCCGGAATATTGAATGGCGCTTGGCTTCCCGAATGGCGCAGCGATACCAACCGCGTCGTCGTCCTGTATGGTCACGCGGCGAAACGCGATGGAGCCCTGGAGCACTGCCGTCGGCGTCGCGAAGGCCAACTGGATTGTCATCCGTTCCTCCGGCGCCACGACGTGCTTCGGCACGAGCACCGTGGTCCGCTGTGGCTCGCCGGCGAGGACGCCCTTCTTCCCGAGCAATGACGCGAGCGTCAAACGCAACGCATCGTCGCGGAAGATTGTGCCGTGTTCACCACCGACGGGGAGCCCCTGCACTCCGTTAAGTCCAGCACTCCATACCGGCACCGTCTCGTCACCGCCGTTCTCGGCATCGAACGGCCGAACCTGCGGGCCTCCACCGGCGGAGGTCAGGCGCATGGAGGTAATCGTCTTTTGTGCCGTCCCGTAGAATGAGAAGTAGCGGACATGCGAAGGACGCCGTTCCAATGACAGACCGCTTCTAAACCGTTGCGCCGACGCAAGGTTCTCGAGTGACAACCCGAGCTGATGCGCCATGGCCGGCGCATAGACGTCCACCGGTTCAAGCCCGGCGGCCACGGCCTCGTCCCAGAGGAACGGTTCGTCCTGGGGTGGGAGCAGCTGATAGAGCGATGGGTAGTCCGTATGATTCGCGAGTGCCTTCACCTGTTCCTTGCTGAGAAACAGACGCGGAATGTCTCCACGCGCGGCGGCAAGCGCCAACGCGGCACCTCGGTGTGGTGTGCCCAACGTGATGAGTTGGCACACGCGAGCGAAGGCCGGTCGCTCCGCATATTCGCCAGACTCCAGGTAGTACCGGGCAACCAGACCACCCATGCTGTGCGCCACGACGCCGATGTTCACGGCTGCACCGTGGATCCTGACGACTTCGTCGAGCTGGTCAGCCAGCAAACTCGCGGACATGCTGTTGTCTTTTCGCCAGTCGTAGCCGAGTACGTAGAGCGTGCGCGGTGATACGACTTCGCTGTACCCGCAGCGAGCGAGGTCGTCGACCAGGGTTACGTACTGCTTCATGGGACCGAAGCTCCGGATGATGTCCCCGGCCACGGTCCGATTGTCGAGCAACTGGTCCATCCTGTCGTACCCGCGCACGTACTCCAGCACCGTGCCGGGCCAGACCACCTCGCCATCCAGCGTGAGTTGCGTACCGAGGATGCCCGGCACGAATACGACAACCGTGGGTGTGATCATTCCGCGGGCGATGGTGGCTGGTACGTGGCCAATGCGTCGATCATGGCTGTGGCCGCGTCTCGATACTTTGCTGAGATCTTCTTCAGGCAGTCCGGCTCGATGGCGGGGGTGCGGAGTCCGGGCACGAGCGTTCCGCGCTGCTCGTTGAAATCGAACAGGCAGCCACGATCATCGTCGTGGAAGTCGATCTGGGTGCCTCCGATTCCGGCGAGTGTTGCGGCAACGAACAGGTATCCCACGGCCATCTCGTATGGGCGGCCGGCACGGTCGGCGAGCTTTCGCAATCCATCAACCGAGACGATGGAGTTATGGTCGTCGCTGGACGAGAAGAAGTCGTAGTAGATGGTGCGGGGTTCGTCCTCCGGCTTGTACAGCGCCGCCAGCTTCGCGGGAGTCAACGCCACCACGCAGTCGATGCCGAGATCGCGCCGCACGGCGTCGGCTCGCGGAAAGAAGTCGTCATCCAGGATGGCGTTTCCAGCGCTGTGTTTTTCGAAGGTTGTCAGCTTTCGCCGAAGCCGTCGCTCGGCAAACTTCATGAGCTTTTCTGGTGAGCTCACGAGGCCGGCCGGCACGGCGGCCTGAATTTCGAAGAATGTAATGACCGGCTGTGCGGCGTTGAGTGTTTCGATCACGGCGGGGAGGCCGCCAACCCACGCGCCCATGTCCCAGACGCCAATCGTCTTCGCGCGGCTCTTTCCCGAGAGTTCGCGCGTCAGTTGCTCGCGCGCCTCTCCCCCGAGCAAGTGGGCGGTGCGGCCGAGGCCTTGGCGGAGTGTCTTGCTCGCGTTGATGCCGGTCAGTTGGTCGGGGAGCATTGCCTTGCTTCCGGCCACTCCCGGCACCTTGCTGTGAATCAAGGTGAATGTGGGAAGGTTCTTCATGGCAGGTAGACCTGTGACGCGCCCACGAGGCGATGCAAGGTGGGGATCCCCCATTCGATGCCAACGTCGCCACCAACGCGAGCGAGTTCGTAGGCAAGCGCTTTTCTGCCCTGGGTGACGGCGCGATCGATGTCTCCGGTGGCAAGGAGTTCGCCGTACATCGCACCAACGAATGTGGCCACGGTCGAATTGGGAATCGGGAGCTGATTCGCCACCACAGCGGACACCCCGACCCTGATCAGCGCGTCCGCGACGATGGCAAAGGGCTCCTTTCGACTTCCCGTGGAGGTGTCGCAGGCGCTCAGCACGGCGAGGCGCACCCCGCAGCCGCGTATCATCGCCGCGAGCCGGTCTGCCGGGAGGAACGGGGTGTCGCCGGTGAGGATCAGTCCACCTTGTCCGCCCCGCACCTCGCCGTGGCCCATGAAGTGGAACACGTCACAGCGCGGAGTGGCGCGCAATGCGGCGCTGATGGCCTGTTGCGTGGCGCCCTGCACGATTCTCAGGTCGAGGGCCGCCGGTACTTTTGCCTTGAATGCGCGAGACAGCGTGGCCTCCACGTCGGGCCAGCTTACTCCCTGTTGCGTGATGGGATCTGACGACACGAAGAGCACGCGGGCCCCCGCTTCCACGGCGACAGGGACGGGTGCGGCAATCCCGATGGTTGGCAGGAGCCTGACGACGGCCCGTTCACCTGGGCCGCCGGGGCTGTTCGGTTCCTGGAGATACTCCCAGGGGATGTCTTGCAGTTCGTCGCGATCACTGAAGACGCTGACGCTGACTTGCCGCCGCCGTTGGTCCTGTTGCAGGGTGGAGTACAGGCGTCCGACGTCGCCTTTCATCACGAAATCGAAGAGGTCCCGCCCAAAGCGATCAACGTCCTTGCTCGCTGGTCGCTCGGCATCACCCCGGAGTCCACGATCGAGGGTATCACGAAACTTCTGGAGTCTCGACCATGATGCGTCCAGCTTGATGCGAGCGACGGCGATATCCGATCCGCACCGTGCGTGCGCGATCACGTTATCAGGCGTGGCGCTGTCGAGGATGGAGAGTTCGAGCCCTGGCTCAATTGCCATGGTATCGCGACGGGGTGATGAAGCCTGGATGTTCTGTGCGCTCTACGCTGAGCGCCTCAAAGATGTCGTCTGCCGGCCTGACGACAAGAGCGGAGGAGGCGGCGGCGATCAAGGATTGACCCAGGTGAGCATGAAGCCGCCCCAATGGTGGGCTCGCACGAATTCGGGAGTGGTGTTGAATTCGTGCGTGCGGAATGCGTCCATGATCCACGTGACCATCCATGCACTCCCGTTGGGCCGGATGTGCGTGAACGCCGCGCCGTAACTTGCCTCGCCGATGGTGTGCTGCACCTCATCGTTGCGCATGTGGTAGTCGGTAAAGCGGTTGTCGCCGTAGCCGGTGAGGAGCGCATTGTACGCGACCGCGCGTCCGGTACCCGTGAGAAAGGCGAACCATTCGTTTCGCGACCCGCCGACCGTGGCCTTGCGGCTGACCACGCCGAGGGGATTGCTGCGGAACTGCCAGAACGGGGTGGTGAAGCTGCCGATGCGAAGAGTTCCGCCGGCGTCGGCCTCGGTGTAGTAACCAGCCTGCCCTTCTGCATTGCCCGCGATTTCGAAATGGTGCTTCAAGTCGGGGGTTGCATTCACGCCGCGCAGCAGCAGCGGGGCGGCACCTCCCGATTGCTGGATCAGCACTCGCTCGTACGTGAGTGCGTAGCGCGCCGTGGGTGCACCGAGTGGCGAATCGAGCAGCTGATGCGGCCATCCCTGTGGATTGTAGGGCGTCTGGCTGCCGCTCAGGTGCCGCGAGGAGTAGTGAATCGAGCGTTGGACCCATTGGCCGAGTGGCGATCCGATCGTTCCGAGTGTGAGCTCCGTGGACCATGCATCGGAGATGGAGGGCTGCGTCCTTCGCACCGTCCATCCGAGGAGGAACGCCCATGGCCGGTCGCCAACGACCGGTGTGTTTGCGGAGATGTCTCGCGGGGAGAACGCTGTGCCGCTGAGCATGCCCGTCTCCGGCGCAGCGGTGGCTGACGTGAGGTCGTCCAGGCCAATGCGGCGGTTGAGCCAACGCAGCGGCTTGTCGAGCCCGTGCTGCTCGATCTCACCCGACCATTGGAGGCCGAGCCCCAGCGTGTAGTTGCGATCGGTGTGGGTATTGTGGAACTGGAGCTGGAGGTTGTCTTCCTCGAAGAAGAGACCAAAGGTGTGCCCGTACTTGAGGGTGGCGGCGGCCCGTGCGTCGGGGCACTTGGCGTCTACCCCGGGCGGAGCGTCGCCCAGCACGCACTTTGGAATCGTGTCCACCTGTTGCGACCGGGCGTGGGGCGACACGGCCAGGAGTAGCGCTGCGGCCTGCATGATCGTGTGTCGCATCATGATGCGGGAGTTCCGGAGGGAGAAAAGGCCCTGAGGCCCGAGAACGGGTCGCTGTCTGGTTGCGAGCTTTCGTAGGTGGGCTCCTGGGGCGCGCATGGCGCCCGGAGTGATTCGTAGAGTTGGCGATAGCTGCCCGTGAACGCTGCGCTGAACGTTGCGTGGAGTGCTTCCGTGAAGACGCCTGTGCCTCCGCGCTCGAACGCTTCGGCACCGTCCGCGCAGGCGCCGATCTGGAGCACGCTGGCGCGGAGCGGTGTGCTCGTTGCCAGGAGGTCCGCCGCCGTGACCTGATACTGTTCGTACTGCTGCCGATTCAGGTCGAAGGTCTGGCGCAGGATATCGGCGGGCACGCCACGCGAGGTTGACCCGCCGAGGGCGGTGGAGACGGCGTGCTGCATGCGGCGTGCGACGCGTGTGATACCGGGCGACCCGAAGAAGCCGACGGTTCCGCTGCTGCAGGTGTCGGCGAGCATCACGATGCGGACGCCCGGCTCGAAGCGGCACCAGAGTTCGTGCAGTTCGATGTCGAGGAGCATGCCGTCGTAGAGGGCGATGGCGTCGAGCGGATCGCCGTCGTCGATCAGATTTGGCACTTGGCCGCCGTGTGCTGCGACGTAGACGACGAGGGTGCTTCCGTCCGCGAGGCGCGACGCGGCGAAGTCGAGGGCGTTGATGACGGCGGATCGCGTTGCCTTTTCGGTGGCGTAGGGCCAGAGCTCGTACGACGCACTCGAGTCGGCGGCGCTGGCCAGCAGCGTCTCGAAGAGTTTCGCGTCATTTTCCGGACCGGCGAGAGTGCCATCCCAGCCGGCGGCATAGTGGAGCGGGTCCACCTGCGACAGGGTGACGCTCAATCCGATGTGTCGTACGGTTCGTTGCATGTCCCTGTGCGTGGCAGCGACCTGTTTGCAGTCGCTATTGCATCAGAGGGACGTGGTCGGGTGATTTCCCGGGCTTCGTGGAGCGGCCGGTATTTCCCGCCTTCAGGGCACGGGCAATCGTGGGTTGATTGTTACCACCGGCACCACGGTACTGGTGGGCAACAGGTGCAGTTGCACCTTGGTGGTGTCGAGTGGCAGTGATCCGTCGGCCTTCCTGAATCGGACCTGCGATGCCGCTGCCACGAACGTGACGGTGATGGTATCGAGGGTGTTCGCCGTCGGCTTGACCCTCGATATGTTCACATGGAATCGACCGTCGGCGGTGCTGAAGCCTGGCTCGGTGCCGAACTCTGACGCGTGCGTTGCGGTGACCTGGATATTCGCAATGACGGAGTCGAGTGGCTGGCCCGTGGATGTGGTCGCGACGCCTTCGATGCGCGCGACGGCGATTGGGGCAAGTTCACTGGTGTGATCGGGCGCAGAGGTGCTGGCGCACCCGATGATCGTGGCGCAAGCGATGTTGCGCACGAGTCGCGTTGCCTCCCACTCGCTGACGGATCGCATGGACCAGCCTCTCGTGTTCATGGTGTGGGGACGGCGTTGTAGAACCTTCGTCTGCGAATGCTCGTCACTTCGTTGTACTTTTCTGGCGATTTTGATTCCAGCACGGCGGTCTCGCGATGGGCCAACGCCGCCGTCGATATCGCCAAGTCGCCCTGAGACGACATTCTGTTTCACCCGTTGGGTGAGGACGTATGACGGCGGCGCAGCCTCGCGTGCTTGCATGCATCTCTCCGGAGAAATTCGATGACGCGTCCGTCACCGAGGCACTACTTCACCTGCACCATCTCTCAGGTAACAGAAGGTTGGTTTGGGTTACGCCGCGGCCGCGAGGGGCGCCGTGACTGGTGTGGTTGATGTGGACACGACCGGGGTCGTCGTGTGTGTCGGGGTGACCGGCGTGGTCGGCG
>JBDUCM010000236.1:0-6454 GCA_040003455.1 bacterium | reverse complement strand
TCGACACGAATATTGATGCCCGCACCGCCGGGGCCTGGACTCCGGCGCGCATAACCGCCCAAGCTCTGCTGCAAAGGCACCAACAAAATGCGAGCGCCGAGCGCTCGCTTCAATAGCGCCTTTGTCGGCAGCAGCGCACGTTCGGTAGCTGGCGCGGAGTCCCCACGAGCGCGAGCTAGGGAACGGCATCTCAGGACGCGACGAAACGCATCATTGTAGAGCCACGACCTAGTGTTGGATCAACGGTTCCCCGTGAAAAGTCAGACTAGCTCCCATTCGAGAGGTGGTATGCCGCTCTATTCACGCGGCGAGCTCGTATCGGGCAAAGAACCAAGGATAGACGACCGCGGTTATCGGTAGAACGACGCCAAGGGCCCAAAGCGGCAAAGAGAGGATGAACCAGACGGCTCCGAGGAGCGCGTGAGCCCCCACAGCCAAGTAGAAGTTCCTGTATGTGAGCCGGCTCCCACAGCTAAGGCACGTCCTCCTTGGACCCGGCCAAACAAGCCACTGGGCGAAAGGGGCAGCAGCAAGGCATCAAATAAATGCGAGCGCAGCGAGCTTCAAAAACGCCTTGTCTGGTGCAGCGCAACGTTAGATCGCTGGTCGTGATGGCGACTGACGGCCCGGGCCCCCGGATGCTCGGGGCTGACGACCACGTAGCCACTGGCGGCCAGGGGCGTGCCGATCGAGCGATAGAGCAGGTGCGAACCCCCGCCACCATGGGATATCACGCACAGGAGGACACGGCCGACCGCCGGCGCAGCATCGGACGCGGCATCAAAGAAATACGGGCCGATCGTCGTTCCGGCAGAGGGCCCGGCGGTCGGGTACTGCACGATGGCCGGAAATGAGACGACGCTTTCCGGATCACAATCTCGAGCTGGCGGATGCCGGAGTTCATGATCGAATCACGAGTGGCGGCATCCCCGGGTCAGAAGACGTCAAGATCCTTCGCCGCGATGATACGGCCTTTCCATCCAGCCGCAATCTCGCGCACCATCCTCGCGTCCGTATCCGTCGGCCCGCCGAAGTACATCTGATGGTACAGCACCAGCGTACGCGGGCGCGCCCTGGTGGCGATCTGCGCCAACTGCGTCGTCGACGTGTGGAAGCTGCGCACGTACGCCTTCCACGCCGTATCGCTCTGCGCGTATCCGAATTCCGAATAGACCTCATGGAACAGCAAGTCGCACCCGTTGCACTGCTGAACGATCGCCTCACTCGGCGCCTCGTCACCGGAAATCACGATGACACGATCGGGAGTCGCGAAGCGATAGCCGAACGCCTGCTTCCATGCACCGTGCGGAACGAGGAACGCCGTCACCGTGACGTTGCTGTCCTTGTACACGACGCCCGGAGCGATCTCGTGGGCATTGACCACGTTGCCGGTGCGATTGCCGCGCTCCAATCCGTTGATGCGAATGTCATTGTCGGCACTCCATGCCTGCCGGATGTGGTCCAGCATCGCCGCCGTGCCGGCAGGCCCGAACACTTCGAGCGGGGCAGTCCGCTTCATGATCCACGGCGTGTAGATCAGGTCGGGTAGGCCGATCGTGTGGTCGGTGTGGAGGTGCGTGAGGAAGACACGCTGCAGTTTCGGCATCTCGAGGCCTCGCACACCCGCACGCGTCGCAGCCGATGCGCGCCGGACGACGCCGACGCCGGCGTCAACGAGATAGGGCGTGCCATTCACGATGATGGCGATCGACGCGCCCATCTTGTCGGGAATCGGTGATGGATTGCCCGTACCCAGCATCACCACCTTCGTTGTCGGTGACGGCCGAGGCCACTCGGTCCGCTGGGCTGACGCACTGGTCGCAAGTATCGCGAGCAGGACACAGGCGGTCACAGGCTTGCGCATCGTCTCTCCTCCAGGAAGTCCTAACAAGAACGAAAGTGTGCCAGCGCTCGGTTCCGCTTTGCATGATCTCCGCGATTCAGGCATGCCGGCCCTCGGCATTGGCCCACTGCTCTGCCAGGACCCCGTACACGGCAACGTCCTCGAAACGGTTCCATCGCGAGTACGCATGACGGTGGAGGCCCTCGAACTGCATGCCCAACTTCTGGAGTACCTGGCCGGAGGCGGCATTGCGCGTGAAGTGTCGTCCCTGAACCCGGTGGAGCGCCAGCGTGGTGAACGCATATGCCGTAACGGCGCGGGCGGCTTCTGTCGCGTAGCCACGGCCCCAACTGGCGGCGCCGATCCAGTATCCGAGTTCGCCATGCGAGTGGGGTAGGGACAACTGAAGGGAAACCGCGCCGACAAGCGTATCGCCGGCCGGTCCGAGGCATATGGCGAGCGCAAGCCCGCGATCTTGCTCCCATGCACCGGCGTGCGTCGCGATCCAGTTCGCGCCTCCACCTGCCGGATACGGATGCGGAATGGTCAGCGTCGTATCCGCGACCTCCCTGGCGCCGGCCAGTCGCTCGACCGCCGGTCCGTCGCTGGACGCAAACGGGCGGAGGATGAGACGCTCCGTCCTCAGGCAAGGAAGTGGCTGATTCATTCTGGATCGATTCGAGTCATCGACGCCTCAGTGCAACAACGAGGCAGAAAGGCGAAGCATGCGTTCTGCTGAACGGTGGGCATTCAAACAGCGCCAAGGGCCAGCGGATAGCGCTCCTGAAGATGGCAATGCGTTTGCATCGTCGAGGCGGGTGAGCCAGCGTGTGGATTCAAACGCTGAGCGCATGAGCTTTGCTGCGCCCTATCTTCCGTCCCGCAAGGAGTCTGCACAAGGCCTCGACGGCCGACTCGGCCGGCGCAGACTGACGCTCGCAACGCGAAGACTCAGCGTCGCGACGGCGAATGCAGGGCAGGGAGCGACGAGGGTCTGGCTCGCGTTCGTCAACCTCCACCAACACAGGTTCAGCGTACGTTGGATGGCTGGCGATCTATCGGGAGGCTCCTCCGCCGCGCACCGTGGACTTTCGGCGCGATTCCCGTGACTACCAGCACGTACCCTCGCATAGGAAAGCCCTCGCGCGCCGCTGCGGCTTCCGCATCCCTCCGGGCGTCTGGATCCGGGAGTGCCGAGAGGCAGCGGCGCGCGGAGCTGGACCGGCGCAACTCCTTCGATCGCCCGACCGCTGCAACAATTCGTTAGCTGGCACGTTCGAGAACGCGCACTCCCTCTATCAGTCGCTTTCCATGCCGGTCGCGCTCCACCTCCAACTCGTACCGCGCCTGCAGGTTCAGCCAGTACCGCTCACTAGTGCCGAAATAGCGAGCCAGCCGGTGGTATCGGCGGCAATTGCGCGCGCGCCGCGGACGATATCGCCGATCCGCCGGGCGGCCGACTTGGTCTGGCGGCGCGATACTGCGGCAGCCCGAGCGGCTCGTCAACACCGGTTCAACACTAGAAAGCGTAGCCAAGGCTGAGACCGGCCCAGGTGCCGGCCCACGCCGCCTTGCCGGCATCTGTGCGCTTGTTGCCCGACAGCGGCAGCACCTGCTGCGCCGTGACGCGCAGCAGCAGGCCGCCACCAGGGAGCTCGTAGCGCAGGCCGGCGAAAGGTACGGCCGCCGAGAAGGGGCCCGAGGCCTTCGTGGAGCCGTAAACGGCGTGGGTGAAGCTACCGGCGACGGCGACGCCGCCGAGCTCGAGGAAGCGCCCCGGGTCCTGCCCCAACAGAGTGCTGACGTCAATAAGGTACGTCCCGCCGGCGATCACGGCGCTCACCGCCCGGCGGGCCTGGTCCATGTCGGTGATATCGTAGTATGTGCCGCCGAAGCGCCCGAGCAGCGTCGGTGAGAGCCGCCGCTCGACATTGAGCGAGTAGAGCCCACCGGCGCCGGCCAGCTCTATGTACGCGACGTTGTCGCGCGCGGTGGGTGCAATGCGCTGTGCCTCGACGCGATGCGACCAGATGGTGACGAGCAACGCACCCACGAGAAGCGCGCGCGACATCGACCAACAGGCTCCCCGCGTCGTCCCGACGAGGTCCAAGCGTGCGTCGCTCTGTAACGGTCTACACCACAACAGCCTGTGGTATCGACGCAACCATGGGCTGCAAGAGTCTGGGTCCTCGCCGGATGCATCGGTACTGAGGTCGAACGAAGTGTCGATCACGCCACGCTCACGAGTTGTTGGTCGGTTCGACGCTGGATGCGCGTGGTTGTCGTCCAGCTAACGAGGGTGTAGGAGAACTCTCGCGTGAATCTTGCTCGCAAAAGGGAGTGAGCGCAATTCGCCTCTCTGTCCGGCTTCGACGCGCGCTTTCACAATGACGTCACGGGGGCGACGGCGTACCCGCCGCGCGGGTTGGGTCATCATCTGGTGGTCGCCGAGCGAATCATCAGAAAGTCGATGCAGCCTCGTGGGGATCAGGAACCTCGTCACCTCGCGCGCCCGCCCGCTGATGTCCGGATGTGTCCGGCGAATACGATCTGTTAGAGGGCCAACGCGGTCGATCCCGCGTTGTGGTGCGGTCCCACTCCTCTTTCAGCTTGGCCGAGGGAACGTGCGCGTCATCTCTATGGTGTTGTTTGCGGTTGCAGCGGCCGGAGCACAAAGCCCCGACAGTGTGTTCACGCGGGTCGACACGATGATCCCGATGCGCGACGGCGTTCATCTGCACACGACCGTTTACGTCCCGAAGCGCTTGACGGGGCCGCTGCCGATGCTCTTCGAACGCACGCCTTACTTCGCCGATCGGTACTATCGCCCGGGCCTTGCCGCGCTCGGCGCGGATGACGGCTACATCTATGTTCTGCAAGACATACGCGGACGGGCCAGCTCGGAGGGCCGGTTCGTGATGGATCGTCCGCCACTCTCACGGGCGCAACGTGCGAACGCGAAGGCGATTGACGAAGTCACAGATGCGTACGACACGATCGACTGGTTGGTGAAGAACGTTCCGAACAACAACGGTCGCGTTGGAATGTTCGGGGTTTCTTATGACGGATGGCTCGCCGCCATCACGCTCATCGATCCGCATCCGGCACTTCGGGCCATCTCGCCGCAGGCGTCACCGGCCGACATGTGGCTGAACGACGACACGTTCCACAACGGCGCGCTGCGCCTGGCGATGGACTTCGAGTTTGCGGCGATGATGGAATCAGGCAACGACGATTTCCATTATTACCCGTTCGATACGTATGACATGTACGAGTGGTATCTGAAGCTTGGCCCACTCTCGAACGTCGACGCGAAGTACGCGCATGGAAAGCTGCCGAGTTGGACCGAAGTCGTCGAACATCCGACGCATGCGTACTGGAGGCAGAAGTCCATCGTGCCGTCGCTGACGAAGGTGACCGTGCCGACGCTTAACGTGGCCGGGTGGTGGGACCAGGAAGACTTCGTTGGGGCAGTCACGATCTATCAAGCCCTCGAACAATACGACACGCAGAATAAGAATTTCCTCGTCGTCGGTCCGTGGTTTCACGGTGGCTGGGAGCGCGGTGAGGGACGAAGGATCCTGAGTGTGGACTTCGGCATGGCGGCGTCGGCGTTCTTTCGCGACAGCATCGAGCTCCCGTTTTTCGATTTCTATCTCAAGGACAAAGGTGTGCTGAAGCAACCCGAGGCGCTTCTGTTCGAGACGGGGTCAGGCAAGTGGCGTGCGTTCGACGCGTGGCCGCCGAAGAACGGCGTTGCACCGCGCACGCTGTATTTCGGAGAAAACGGGACTTTGTCGTTCACGCCACCGATTGCGAAGTCCGCGTTCGACTCGTACGTGTCCGACCCGCAGCATCCGGTGCCATACCGACACCGTCCGATCCAGGCGAACTACGACCCACGAGGTTCGGGCTGGTCCGCTTGGCTCTTGGAAGACCAGCGGTTCGTGACCGATCGTGCGGATGTGCTAGTGTGGCGCACGGAGCCCCTCGCCGAGGATGTCACAATTGCGGGCGAAGTGATCGCGAAGCTGTTCGCGAGCACGTCGGGCACCGACGGTGACTGGATCGTGAAGCTGATAGACGTCTATCCCGAGACAATGCCCACTGAGGCGAGGATGGGTGGTTACGAGCTCATGGTGTCCAATGACGTGTTTCGTGCGCGGTACCTCAAGGACGGTGACAAGCCGCAGCCGCTCATTCCGGGAAAGGTGACGCCGATCGCGTTTAGCCTTCACACGCAGAATTATCGGTTCAAGAAGGGGCATCGGATCATGGTGCACGTGCAGAGTAGCTGGTTCCCGCTCATCGACCGTAACCCGCAGAAATTCCTGCCGAGCATTTTCGACGCGAAAGAAACCGACTATCAGTCCGCGATGATCAAGGTCTTCCGGTCGTCGGGGAGCGCTTCGGGTATCGTCTTGCCGATCGTCACTTCGCCGTCCCCGTAATTCGACGATTCTCCAAGGTGCCTAGTCGTCACCTCTCGGGGAACGCGCATGAAAATCAGCGAGTAGTACACATAAGGAGTTGAAAGTCAACCTCAACTACACGGCGACTTGGCTTCCGAATGTCCCGCTCGCCCTCGGCGACGGTTGGCGAACGGCACCT
>JBDUCM010000235.1:0-6496 GCA_040003455.1 bacterium | reverse complement strand
CGGTTACAATTTCGGCGTCCAGGCATCGCGCAAAATGGCGGACATCACGTCCGTGCTCACGGCGGATCCACTCCTGCTTCAACGCAGCGGCGTGGCCGCCGATTCTGTTACGCGGTTCGTGCAGGTGCTACGCAATGCGGGGATCCCCGTTGGCGGCAGCGGGATTCCCTCCTCCGCCACGACAGACAATATCGTGTTCCTTGGTCGCATGGACCACGCGCCCTACGACTGGAAAACGTTGCGTGCGGCGAAGACCACGTGGGGGCTGACGAGCTACGCGAGCCTGACAAAGAATGGCGCGCAGGGAATGCAGCCGCAGGGCACGCCGTTGCACGCCGGCGAGACATCGCAGGATATCGCAGCCCTCCAGGCGCAGTATTCAACGTATTTCGGCAACGACTTGCTGGCCGACGTTCGGAGCGGCATCACCTACTCGCGCAATACCAGCACACCGTACCTGAACCTTCCGGACGGGCGAGTCCTCGTGTCCTCGGATTTTCCCGATGGCACCGGCGGCGTGAGTTCGCTTCAGTTTGGCGGCAATGGCGGGCTCCAGAACGACGCGCGCAACTGGACGTGGGAATCCCTGGGGGAGGTACAGCTCTATCCATCATCCTACGCGCGTCACCGCGTGAAGGTGAGCGGTGATGTTCGGCTCGACGGGTCCACGATCGACCAGCTTGGCAATCGCAATGGCAGCTACGCGTACAACTCGCTCGGCGATCTCGCGACCAATCAGCCGTCGAGCTTTTCGCGCACACTGAACGCGCCAACCCGCCGTGCCGGCGCATGGAACGGATTCATTGCGCTGGGCGACCTGTGGCGCGCAGCGCCGAGCGTACAGGTGCTGTACGGAGCACGAGTGGAAGGAAACGTGTTCGTCCGGTTGCCCGATGACAATCCGGCGGTGACGGCTGCATTCGGACATAAAACCAGTGACGCCCCGAATTCCATTGCTGTCCTCCCGCGACTCGGGCTTACCTGGAACGCTCCACGGCTGTCGGCGTTGCCAAGTGGCACGATCCGCTTGGGGTTCGGCGAGTTCCGGAACCTGCTTGATCCGTCGCTCCTCTCCGGCGCATCCGCACAGACGGGGCTTCCCGGAGGGCTGTCACGCATCTCGTGCATTGGGTCGGCCGTGCCCGCACCCGACTGGAATTTGTGGAATGCCAAGCCCGAGACGATTCCGTCGCAGTGCAGTGGTGGAACCAGTACGACATTCACCGACGCCGCGCCGAGTGTATCGCTGTTCGATCGCGCGTTCGAGCCGTCGGCGAGCTGGCGGGGGAACCTCTCATGGAGTTCGTCGCTGTGGGGGCGTACGTCCTACACCGTGGAGGGCGTGTACTCCCTCAATATCAATCAACCGGGCGTGGTTGACCTGAATTTCGCCGGAATGCCGCGTGGTACACTCGGGGACGAGGGACGCACACTGTTTGTGAATCAGGGCAGCATCGTGCCCGCAACGGGAGTAGTCTCGCCGGTGGAGGCGCGCCGCGCGCAGGCTTTCGGACGAGTCAATCTTGGCGTCTCCGACCTGCGATCGACGAGCAGCCAATTTCAGTTGTTCCTGCGGCCGGATCTGGTCCGCGCCTCCATCACTTCCAGGCTACGGGACCCGATGATCGCCTACGTCTACTCCGCCAGTCGTGCGCAGTACCGTGGCTTTACTGGGTCGACCTTCGGCGACCCGGCGGAACGCGAGTGGTCGCGCGGGGACTTGAACGCGCGCCACCAATTCACGGCGCAGGCGTATGTTGCGCCCATGGGCAGCCGCCCGGGTCCCGGTATTTTCTTCTTCGGCCACCTGCGCTCGGGGCTCCCCTTTACGCCAATGGTCGGCAGCGACGTGAACGGCGACGGGCTCGCGAACGACCGCGCGTACATCTTCTCTCCCGCAACCGCGCCCGACGCCACGGTCGCCGCCGGTATCCGCTCGCTCGCAACGTCACCCGATGCAAATGTGCGACGCTGCATCGGCACACAGCTCGGGGCCGCAGCGGCACGCAACAGTTGCGAGGGACCGTGGAGCGCAGCGCTCAACATGAACGTGATTTTCCCAGGCAACATGCTGGGCGAGCGGCTCCACCGGTTCGACGTCGCATTGAATTTCACGAACCCGCTGGGCGGCCTCGATCAGCTCGTCCATGGCAACAACAACGTGCACGGCTGGGGAACGGCGGCCACACCTGACCCGGTGCTCTACTCGGTGCGCGGCTATGATCCTTCGGCGAACCGGTTCCGCTACGAGGTGAACCCGCGGTTCGGGAGCACGTCACCCAGCGCGAACACCATTCGTGCGCCCTTCCGCGTGACGCTGGACGTGACCATGGACATCTCACCGCCCCTTCCCCGACAACAGGTAAGCCGATGGATGACGCCCGGCAGGAACGGACATCCAGGCCCGCGTCTCACGAAGGGGGATTTCGTTGCGCGGCTACAGCGCACGGTACCGGATCCCTATGCGCCACTCCTCGCCCAAGGCGACTCGTTGTTGTTGACGCAGGAGCAGGTGGCGCGGATCACGCAGCTCGCGCTGGTTGGACATGCGCGCACCGACTCGATTTTCAATGCGGTGGCAGAGTGGTTGACGACGTTGCCGGATGCGTTCGATGAAGACGAGGCCGTGCGTCACGCCGACGCCGCGCAGCTCGCGGCGCTGGAGCTCATGCGGTTGGAAGTGCGGGAGAAGCTGCCGCAGATTCTCGCAGCGGCGCAGTTGGCCATCCTGCCGGGCTTCACGCGATACTACTACGCCGCAGCGGGGCTAATCACGGAACGTTTCTTTGTGCCGTGACGGAATGTCCGCCGGACCATGCTGGATGGGGTGAGCTGCGATCCCACCCTCGTGCAACATCACGGTCGGTATCGATGTTCCCGCCCCGTTCGACGGCCAACCGCGCCTCTTCCCTCCGAGCCTCAGCCGCCGCATACTCGCCGGAATGAATTCGCGCCGCCACTTTATCGTCAGATACTCCGGTCGGCGTGGGTGCACCGGACACCAAGGCATCGATCATTCAATTCGTCGACCCCGACTACACAGGATGGGTGGATGGTGGGCGAGGGGAGTGAGAGGACGGCCAGCAAGACAAACGGCAAGCAACCACAGAGACACAGAGGAACTGCAAAGCAACACCAAGGGCGCTGACCAACTTCGCTTTACCATGCGCCTGGTCTCGTGTACGGCTTCAACCGGTCCCTCGGTGTCCTCTGTGGTTCACATCACGCTCCTCTAAAGTCCTCGTGCGTATTGAGAAGCACCGCGTGCCGCGAAAGTAGCCTTATCCCACCACCCACCCCTCCCGGAGCCGCGCGTGAATACACCGATCAAACGGCGCAACATGCTGGCGCAGGTGTTCATCTTCGTGTTCACCTGCGGGATCTACGGCATCTACTGGTTTTATCAAACGGCCCTCGAGATGAAGAGCGAAGCCGAAGACGCCGAAGCATCCCCCGGCCTCTGGACGGTGTTGCTGTTCGTCCCGTTCGCGTTCTTCTATTCGCACTACAAGTATGCGGAGTTGTTCGAAGCGGCCAGCGACGACGATTTCAACATGTGGCTGCTGTTCGTCCTCTGGATCGTGTTCTGTCCGGCGGTGTGGTTCATCGTGCAGACAGAGTTGAACAGGCAGGCCGACGGGTGACGGCAGGCCCACTTGGCGACGCGAGCAGCGCTTCGATGATGCAAGCGTGAGCGCGCGCACGCGAACGCCGCCGATTCCAGGACAACGGCTGAAGGGTCTTGACCTGCCCTCCGCTTCTCCGAAACCCAGCACCCCGTCATGGCCTGTTCGCCAGGCGGATGTGCACGAGCCGCGGACCGAAGGGGCACTTCAGGTCGCCCTCCCCGCACTCGATGGGTTTGCCAGCCATGAGCCCAATGGCCATGCGGTTGCGTGGGACTCCGCGCCGAAGGAGCTCTCCGTAAACGAACTCGGCATCGCGGGCCCCGAGCGGCGTGGCGCCCCGCTCGATGGCAACGGGGACAGTGTCCGCCTCCATTGTCACCCGAAGCACCGGAAACCGACGGAGGATGGCAGCAACACGATCGAGTTTCACGCGACCGGCAGCAGATAGCTGCGCGCGTGCGCCATCGACGGTGATTTCCCCGTCGAGCGAGCGAGCGAACTCGTCAAGCACACTTTCCACCGAGCTGTCGTTTGCGTGCGATGGCTTCCGCGCAGCCGCCGCGGACGCCGGGGTGCCGGCAAGCACTGCGCAGTAGGTCACCTGTTCGCTGCGCACCGCCGCGCGTGGCCGCGCAGCGAATGCATCGCGAATGGCGCGCGCAGAAGGCACCATGAGCTGCACCATGCCAACCACCAAGAGGAGTTGGACGAATGTGGCGGCGGCCAGCGCCGCCGGGGACAGGCCGAGGGCGGCGAGTGCGAGTGACGCTGCACGCGCGCGCGTTAGCCGAACGTTGGCGTACGCGGTGGGCCGCGCCAGACTCGCCGGCAACCGGAATCGTTGGCGGCCCTTCCGTGATCCGGACAAGGTCCGCGCAACCAACGCGACCGACGGCAGGTAGCGCAAGGCCCGCGCATCGACTGTCGCCTGCACGAGTGATTCCCCCGGGAGGAAGAGTTCAGGCGATTGCATCCTGGCCTCCCCGGCTATCAGTCACGCTCGACGCGAGTTGCGGATAGCGCTCGCGGATGATGTCACCCAGGCGACGGCGCGCCTTCAGCGCATCGTTGCGGACGGTGCCGTGCGCGCGACCCAGCCGCGAGGCGATTTCGTCGAGACGGCATCCGTCATCGAGCTGAAGGCGCAGGATCTTGGCACCCAACGGTTGCTCGCGTTCGAGATCCGCAATGGCGAGGTGCAACTGTTCGCGGTGCGCGCGACTCTCGAGCGCGCGAAAGAGGTCATCGTCAGCCGCCTCGAGGTCCGGCGCACGCTCGAGCTCTTCGACGCCAACCCGTTGGCCCCGCGTGCGAATTACACGACCGTCCGCGTCGCGACGCGTCGTGCCTGTCTCGATGTCGTGCACGGGCGCGCCGAACTCCTCGCGGAGAAGCTGGCGCGCCATCAGGTGTGCTCGACGATGAAGCCAGCCTTCCGGGTTCGGGATGTCGCGACCATCCTCGCGCGCGCGTTGAACCACGGCCGGGAGCTCGAGGAACACGCGCTGCACGAGATCGTCCCGCTCGTAGCCGTCAAAGCGAAACGACTGGGCCACGATCGCCACGATGTAGGCATAGCGCAGCATCGCGCACTCATGCGCTGCCGTGACAATAGCCTGACTGTCGGACTGAAACTGCGCGAAGAGTTCAACGGCCGTTCCCGCTGTCAGTGCATGCACGATCCCCTCGTCCGCCGACGCACGACCCATGCGCTGCACCGCATCCGCGAGTCGGCGCGCAAGCTGCCGGTCGCGTTGGGTCATGGCGGCGGGATCGAAACCGGGGGTCACAGGTGTTCTGGAAAGAGGAATGCACGCAGCGCGACGAATGTCATTGCTCGTGGCGCAACGGGAGCGCGATGACACGACGCGTGCTCACCGCATTGAGGAAGTATTGCGATCGAATACGATCTGCGCAGGCCCTCGTTTCAAGCCTGTCAACAATCCATCATGCAGGCGCTCGTGATACTTCGGCGCTCGCACTCTTCCGAACATCGCGTGACAACACACAGCATCCGGATTCGATTCGTCGTCGCAGTCTTCGGCGCACTCGCGTGTTGCGCCTGTCCCGCGCGTTCACTACGTGCCCAGTCGGGGCGTGATGTCATCAGGGGGATCGTCGTGTCTGACAGTGGACGCGCCATCGCGGGCGCGGACGTCTTTGCGACGCGCGCACCCGACCGCCTCGTGAAGACGTCCAGGACCGATGCCATGGGCGCGTTCGAGATCGACTTCGCCGACGGTACCGGCGACTACCTGCTGTTCATCACTACGCCAGGATACTCGGCGTACCGCAAGCGCCTGACACGCTCAGCCACGGACTCCACCATCACCGTGCGTGTGTCTCTCGTGCGCGCCGGTGCCGTCCCCGTGCTCGCAACGGTCGTGACGCGGGCGGACAGACAGCGGCCCGACCGCGCGCCACCTGGCGGAGTGGACGTTGGCGCCGCGGAAACGCTGACGAACTACTATCGGCGGGTACCGCCCGACCAGGCCGGCGACCTCGCAGCGATCGCCAGCATGACGCCTGGAGTGCTCACCACCGCGACGGGCGTGTCGGTGCTGGGGCTGAATCCCTCGCAGAACAGCAACACCCTCAACGGGATGGCATTCGGCAACGGCATCATCCCACGCGACATCGCCAGCCGGATCCGCGTGTCGACGTCAACCTATGATCCTGCGAATGGCTGGTTCAGTGGCCTTCGGACGAACGTACAAATGCCAACGGCGAGTGGACTGTTCACGCGGGCCACGTCGCACCTCACGCTCGACGCACCACCAATGCAAGCCAACGACCCGATCTCCTCTCGGCTTGGCCAACGGTTCACCACGTTCAACGCCAGCATGGGCGGCGAGGGTGTGCTGCTG
>JBDUCM010000083.1:0-21865 GCA_040003455.1 bacterium | reverse complement strand
ACGGTGCGAGTGGACTCCGGGGCGTGTGAGGTTTGACCTGCAACGCCGAAAGCCCGCAAGGAACCGGCGCATGTCCACTTCGCACTGGTCGCTCTCAACCAGAGTGCGGCGAGAGTCTGACCTGAAATAGACAGTGTCGAGCTTCACCTGGCACATGCTCGGCGTGAGGCGGAAAATGTCTGACCCGGCGTGCGCAAGGTCGGGCAAACGCTGGCAGATGTTTACCTACCGCTGAGTGAAGTGGACCAGGCGCTGGTGAAAGTCTACCGACCATTGACCGATGTCTGCCTGCGACCGATCAATGTCTGCCTGTTACTGAACGATGTCTGCCTGCGACCGATCAATGTCTGCCTGCTACTGAACGATGTCTGCCTGCGACCGATCAATGTCTGCCTGCTACTGCACGATGTCTGCCTGCGACCGATCAATGTCTGCCTCTTACTGCACGATGTCCGCCTGCAACCGATCAGTGTCTGCCTGTTACTGCACGATGTCTGCCTGCGACCGATCAATGTCTGCCTGTTACTGCACGATGTCCGCCTGCAACCGATCAATGTCTACCTGTTACTGAAGGATGTCTGCCAACGACTGATCAGTGTCTACCAGTTGCTGCATGATGTTTCCGACACGTCGAACAACACGCCTCCGCCACTGCGCGGTTCTTGCCACACCCTGAACGAACCGATCCGCACGTTGGCTGATCCGCACCAGGTGCTGAGAGAGATGTGCTGCGCAGCGGCGGAGTCGTGCCAGGCACTCTTGACAGCGGACCACACGCCGGCCGAAAAGGACTACAGGCTGCGACGGTCGTCCTGAAGATCGGGCGAGGCGAGCCACACGTTGCGCCACGTATCCCGACCACTCAACGAGACGAACCAGGTAGCGCACGAGACGTCTCACACCATTGGGCAAGACGTTTCGAGTCGTGATGGAACCTGCCAGCACGTTCCATGACCTGTCCCACACGTTGCATGCCGCGTCCCACACGGATATTGACACGAACAACACGAATAATGCGACGACTACGACGACGACAAGGAATTCAGCGCCAGCGGCTGCGCCACTGTCGCGCATCGATGACGGTGAGTCCACCGGCGGCGTTGATCGTGTGAGTTCCCGTAAGTCCGGGACGCCAGACCGGGTCAATGCGCGCCACTTCCACCTCGCGGAAGGTTGTCGGCGTGATCTCGAGGATCTCGTTGATGACCATCGCGGTTCCGTAGGTTGGCGAACCATCCTGCGCAGGCCGGTACAGCCGTCCGTTCTGGCGAAAGAGCTTGCCTGCCGGTCGCGCCGAGCGCACGTCCACCTTCACGGGGTTGCGGCGATGGGGCGTCCATGGACCAAGCGGCGAGTCGGCATGGAACAGGTGGAGCGCGCTCGCTTCTTCCGTTCCACGCATCAACGTGGCGAGCATGAGCCACCAGGTACCATCGATCTCCGCCAGCGTGGAATCCACGGCGTCGATGTCCTCGAGGAGGGCCTTCTCGAACGTCCACGAGAACGGAAAATCATCCGAACGATAGAGTTCGACGCGCCGCTGCGAATAGGTTTCCGGCACCATGTACCAGGTGTCGTTCCACCGAAAGACATTGGGGTACGACAGGTGGTATGGGCGCTCGAGGACCACGCGCATGGGGCCGGGGTTGCCCTGCGCATCGAATTCCAGGACGCTGATGTGCGCGTGCTTCTCGGAATTCAGGAACTCTTCGAAGAAGAGATAGCGACGGCCGTCATGCGCGACGGGAAACGGGTCTGCCCAGATCCGGTCGCGCGGCGGCATCAATTCCTTGAAGCGATACGGTGCGCCGTCGGGCACATCGCTCGCGTCAGGCATGTTCTTGATGTACCGGTAGGCAATGAACCATTGCTTCTGCTTCACGAGCAGCAGCAGCTTGCGACCGATCAACCGGCCGGCGAGCCGCAGGAACAGCGAGGCCACCTCCAACGGCTTCGGAGCCACGAACAATGGCTGTGAATACGCTTCCCACTGCGACGACGACCCGGTGAGAAGCTGAAGCGACGCCGGGCCCTGTTCGTACAACTGGCGCAGGTTGGCGGGAAGCAGTTGGCCGGCCTGCCAATAAAAGTTCGCTCGGTTACGTCGGAACGAGTGCGGGTTGGTGCTGGAGAAGGAGCGGGCCATGACATGACCGGCATCGAGCTCTTCGGACAGTCGCTGGAGCACAGCGCCGGACGTTGGGGCTGCCGTGAACAGCTCCCAGAATCCAGCCGGTCCCCCGCGATTGATCGTGTTGTCGCCGTGATGGAATGACCAGACACCAAACCGGCTGCTGCTGAGAATCGGCCCCTTCAGAATGCGGAATCCCAGCCGGAGAAATACGTCCACCGATTGCGACTGGACCCAGGCGACCGCGTCGTCCGGGAAGTAGTCGCAAAATTTCGTCATGCGCGGCACAACTGTCAGGGTCGCGGCCGTCTGCGGGATCAGCGCTGCCACATCCGTGCCCGCTTCGGGGTCGCGAGACGGGGGATAACGCCAATTATCGAAGCGCTTGTACAACGCGAACGGCACCGCCTTGCGGTTGCCCCACAATCGGGCGGCTCGCGCGGACGGCGATCGCGACGGCGGCGGACCCGCGGGCGCCTCCGCGCCGTTGATCACCACGCAGACGATGTCCGCGTAGTCCTCGGCGAGGATCTGACGCAGGGCCTCTACCACCCATGCGGGCTGCGTGAGGCCATCAACCAACAAGCCGAGTCGCAGGCGCCGGCCCCGAAACTCGTCGCTCACCGGTGTGTCCGTCGACGACACCGACGCATCTGCGGAGCGAACCGGGCCGGCCACTATTCCCGCACCCTGAGCAGGGCAAAATCGCGCTTTCCCTTTCCGACGACGATGTGCCGCCCGCGAAGGAGGGCGTCGCCAGTCGAAACGGTCCGTTCCGACGCAGCGAGTTTCCGCTTGTTGATCGACACGCCTCCTTGTTCGAGCAATCGCTTGGCCGCTCCGTTTGACGCGGCCAGCCCGGACGCGGTCAGCAGCTTGAGCGCATCGAAGGCGCTCCCGTCCGACTCGCTCGCGAGTGTGCTGGCATCAACCTCGAAAAACGGCGCCTCGGCGCGGAGGATCCCAAAGGAATCGTCCGTCAGTTCGCGAGGGTCCAACCCGCCGAAAAAGAAGCGCGAGACCTGCTCCGACGCCTGGAGGGCCGCGTCACCGTGAACACGACGTGTCACGTCGCGGGCAAGCGCATGTTGCGCGGCGCGCTGTTCAGGCGCCGCTGCCGTGGCGGACTCCAGGGCCAGGATCTCCGCGCGATCCAACAGCGTGAAGAAACGCAGGTAGCGGGCAGCATCGCGATCTTCCGTGGAGAGCCAGAACTGGTAGAAGGCATAGGGCGAGGTCCGCTCGGGATCCAGCCATACGGCGCCTGCTTCCGTCTTGCCGAACTTCGCCCCGCTCGAGTTCGTGACGAGTGGTACCGTCAGGCCGTGCGCATCCGTGGCGTCGACACGACGGATAAGTTCGATGCCGGCCGTGATGTTGCCCCACTGGTCGCTTCCGCCAAGCTGCAGCGTGACGCCGTCGCGGCGGCGAAGCTGCAGGAAGTCGTACGCCTGTAGCAGCATGTAGGAGAACTCGGTGAACGAGATGCCGGCGTCCATGCGCGACTTCACCGAGTCCTTCTGGAGCATGTAGTTTACCGTGAAGTGCTTGCCCGTATCGCGCAGGAACTCCACCATCGAGAGTGGCGACAACCACTCGGCGTTGTCACGCATGCGCGCCGCGCTCGATCCGTCGAAATCGAGGAACCTCTCCAGTTGAGCGCGAATCGACGCCGTATTTGCCGCAACCTGTTCGGGCGTGAGGAGCTGACGCTCAACGGTCTTGCCGCTCGGATCGCCGATCATCCCGGTTCCGCCGCCAACGAGCGCGACCGGCCGATGCCCGTGGCGCTGAAGATGCACAAGGATCATGATCACCAGCAGGCTTCCCACGTGGAGGCTGCTTCCCGTGGGATCAAACCCGATGTATGCCGAGGCGCCCGGGCTCGCGAGAGCCGCCGGCACGCCGTCGGTGTACTGGTAGATCAATCCGCGCCACTCCAACTCTTCGAGCACACCGGTCGTTTCCATATCACAAAAATGGACCGCGGCGGCACCGATTGCCAGTCGCGGGTGTCTTGGTGCGCGCGATGACCGCGCGTTAGTCTTCCAGAGTCTGGCGTCGCCCGGCGTCTGCCTCGCGGGGCCAACCCTCTTTCTTGCGCTCGATGGACCTTCCGTTCTCGAAGAATTTTCGCAGGCGCCATCCGACGCTGTCGCGCGGCCTGGGTATTTCACTCGCCTTCGGCACGTCGTTCGTCGCCGGAATTGCCTACTCCAGCTGGGCGCTGGTGTGCCGAGCGGGCGCGTGTCCGTCGGTGGACGTCCTCGAGCAGTATCAGCCCCGGCAGACCTCCAAACTCTTCGCCGCCGACGGCCGATTCATCGCCGAACTGGGGCTTGAGCGACGCACCCTGCTCAAGCTCGACCAGATTCCACCGCTGCTGCGCAATGCGTTCGTGATGACGGAGGACAAGCGCTTCTATTCACACAGCGGTGTGGACTTCATGCGCATCCCCGGCGCGCTGCTCGCCGACGTCCGGCGCCGGAGTTTCGCGGAAGGGTTCTCCACCATCACCATGCAGCTTGCCCGCAACATCTTTCCGGAGCGCCTTTCCCGGGAAAAGTCGCTGGTGCGGAAGCTCAAGGAGGCCAAGGTCGCGCGGGCCATCGAGGACAAGTACTCCAAGGAGAAGATCCTCGAGTTGTACCTCAACCAGATCTCGCTGGGCAACGGATCGTTCGGTGTGGAAACCGCGGCGCAACGGTATTTCGGCAAGTCTGCGCGCGACCTGAACCTCGCGGAAGCCGCCACGCTGGCCGGCCTGCCCAAAGCACCCGAACGCTACAACCCGCGACGCTTTCCCGAACGTGCCATTCAGCGGCGCAACACGGTCGTCGAGATCATTCGCGAGCAGGGGGGCATCAGCGATGCCGATGCGAGTCTCGCCAAGGCATATCCGCTTCAGCTCGCGCGGCGCTCCGAAGCGGGGGATGTTGCGCCCTACTACGTGGAATGGGTTCGCCAGCAACTCGAGAACCAGTTTGGCCAACGCCTGTACGAACAGGGGTTGAAGGTCTATACCACCCTTGATGTGGATCTCCAATCCGCCGCCGAACGCGCGCTTGAGAATCAGCTTCGCCGCATCGAGTCCGGCACCTACGGCGCGTACAATCATCCGTCGTTCGAGTCGTACCTGTCGCGCGCATCGGAACGAACGGGCGAAGCAGCGGCCGCCAATTCGCCCTACTTGCAAGGGTCGTTCGTTGCGATGGATCCGCGTACCGGCGCCGTTCGCGCGTTGGTCGGGGGCCGCGACTTTGATGACTCGAAGTTCAATCGCGCCACCCAGGCATTGCGACAGCCGGGCTCCACCTTCAAGGCGATCGTCTACGCCGACGCCGTGCAGAATGGCCGCCCACCGTCGTACCTCGTGGATGATTCACCAGTATCGGTGCCCCAGGCGGACGGCGGAACCTGGACCCCCCAGAACTACGACATGAAGTTCGAAGGCCGCATGCCCATGCGGCGCGGACTCTATCAGTCGCGCAACATCATCGCCATCAAGGTGGGGATGGAACTTGGACCGCAGAGTGTCATCGACATGGCGCGGAAATTCGGCATCACCACACCGGTGCCACCATATCCGTCCATCTACATCGGTGCCGCCGACGTGTATCCCATCGAAATGATCGCCGCGTACTCGGCATTCGCCACACTCGGAACCCGGGCGAGTCCCACGGCGATTGTTCGCGTCGAGAACGCCAAGGGAGACATCCTGTGGGAGCCGGCGCCGGTGCTGGCTCCCGTCATGTCGCCAGAAGAGTCCTGGATCATGGTCAACATGATGAAGGACGTCGTCCAGCGCGGCACGGCCGCCAATTCGGTGGGCAGCGTGTTCAACTACCCCGCAGGCGGCAAGACGGGCACCACCAACGACGGCGCTGACGTGTGGTTCATCGGATACACATCCGACCTCGTCGCGGGTGTCTGGATGGGTCTCGACAAGCCGGGCAAGATCAAGGGGAACGCGCAAGGCGGCATTCTCGCCGCGCCTGCGTGGGCGTCCTTCATGCGCGAGGTCTACCGTCGCAAGCCAGCCCCCCCTGATTGGCCGCGTCCAGCGGGCATCCAGGTGCGCCTGATCGATCCTGCCACCGGGCTGCTCGCGGGAGCAGGATGCGCCGGCGCAGTCACGGAATATTTCGTTCCGGGCACCGAACCATCAACTGCCTGCGGACCCACGGTGGCGCCGCCGACAGCTGCGCCAACAGGCACGGGCCTCGATACGGCCTTCGGCTTCCCGGCATCTTCGCCGCGCACCATCGACAGCATCAATGCGGCGCGTGCGCGCAATGCACCGTCCGGCTCCGTGGTGATTCCAGGTGCCACCCCGATGCCGCGCGCTGCGCGTCCAATTCGCCCGCAAGGCGACACGACCCGTATTCGCCGCGATTCTGTGAGGCCGCCCGCGAGATGACCTGGCAGCCCACCGACTGCCACGCGCACTCCACCCATTCGGACGGCACGTTGAGCGTGGCCGAGGTCGTCGCACGCGGCGCTGCGCTTGGTGTTCGCACCAGCGTTACAGACCACATCTCCCACGACGCACCAACCACGGTCGATTCGCCCGAGGCAGTCATTGCCTATCTGGACGACCTGGAGCGATTCGACGTCCTGCGCGGTGGTGAATTCTGCTGGCACGACTCGCTGTGGCGTGAGCTGTCCCCGACCATCGTGCGGCGGTTTACGCACCGCCTTGGATCGTTGCATGCCATCCGATTGCCCGATGGCTCCTTCTTTCGGGCGTTCTCGCACGTGCTGCCGGCGCACCTCACGCCGCTGGTCTACATGGAAGCACACGTCGCCTCGCTCGAATCACTCGCGATCGAAATGCCGGTGGATATTCTGGCGCATCCCACGCTCGTTCCTCCTCCACTTCGTCTGCTCGACGCGCATGATCTCTGGAGCGAAGCGCTGGAGACCCGCGCCGTGCATGCGCTCAAGGCGGCCGGCATCGCGTTCGAGATATCGTCTCGATACCAACCGCACGAACGACTCGTACGTCGCGCGGCCTCGGCAGGGGTACGACTGTCACTCGGCTCCGATGGACACGCACGCGAGCAGGTGGCCAACGTCGCTCCCGCCCTTGCATTGGCGCGCCTGGTCGGCGTGAATGATGACGCGCTGTACGATCCGGTCCAGCATGGGTCACGTACTGGCTCCGCCCACGCATGATCCGGTATCACGCCGCGTGGATCTGCCCGGTCTCGTCGGCGCCGTTTCGGAACGGCACGCTCGTGGAACAGGATGGACGGATCATGTATGTCGGTCCCCGAGACGAGGCCCCCTCGGGAGGGGACGAAGTAGAGCTCGGTGACGTGATCCTCGTGCCTGGCCTCGTGAACACGCATTGCCACCTGGAACTCACGGCAATGCGCGGATTCCTGGATGGGCTGGAGTTTCGCGAATGGATTCTCCGTCTTACCGCCGCCAGGCGGGCGGTGCTCACGCCGGCCATGCTGATCGACGCCGCTCGTTTTGGGGTGGATGAAGGGCTTCAACACGGAATCACGACATTTGGGGACACCGGTGACACAGGCGCGGGCTTCGATGCCATGCTGGAACGCGGCGTAAGGGGCATCGCATATCGAGAGGTGTTCGGTCCTGATCCGCGTCAATGCGCCGACGCCCTGGCCGCGTTACGCGGCAAGGTGCGACTCATGCGGGATCGCGAGACGCCGCTGGTCCGCGTCGGCATCTCTCCACATGCGCCCTACACGGTTTCGGATGCGCTGTTTGTCGCGACGACGGCCCTCGCTCGCGAGTGTGCATTGCCGCTGGCGGTACACATCGCCGAGAGTCAACTCGAGACTGACCTCGTCGAGGCAGGGAGCGGGGCGTTCGCGACGGGCTTGCGGTCGCGCGGCATCGCGGTTGCACCGCGGGCGGCATCACCCATCGCGCTGCTCGCGGAATTGGGTGTCCTGAACGTGCGGCCGCTACTCATCCATTGCGTCCGCGTGAACGACGCCGACGTGCATACCATTGCGATTCACGATTGTGGCGTGGCTCATTGCCCCGCGTCGAACGCCAAGCTCGGACACGGGATTGCGCCGCTCGCGCAGTTGCTTGCCGCGCAGGTGCGGGTCGGATTGGGAACCGACTCGGTGGCAAGCAACGATCGCATGGATCTCCTTGACGAAGCCCGGCTGGCATCCCTGTTCGCGATGGCTCGCGAACAGCGGCATGATGCCGTGCCCGCCCATCGCGCATTGGAGCTGGCCACCATCGGCGGCGCGCGAGCGTTGGGACTCGCGGCGGATGTCGGCACATTGGAGGTGGGCAAGGCGGCGGACTTCGCGGCGTTTTCGGCGCCGGACGTACGCGCGCCAATGCACGATCCTGTTGCTGCGCTGGTCTATTCGATGGCCGGCGCACGGGCTCACTTCGTGGCGGTCGCTGGTCGGGTCCAGGTGCGTGATGGGCGCGTCCTTGGCGGCGACGCCCGACTCGCAGCGCGCGTACAAGCCACCGCCGACCGCCTTCAGGGATGGCTCCTTTCAACAGCCAGCTGAGGGCGCGGCGGCGTGCGGGCGCGCCGCCGTCACTTGTTGGCGCTCTGACACCACCGTAACTTCGAGGGTGTATTGAACGCCCGAGGAGCCATTGATCATCGGTTGCCTGGCACTGAATGCGTCGTTCGAGCCCCTGACCATGGTTCCCATGCGTCGCGCGCTCCGCCTCGTCATCGACGGCAAGGCCGAGATTGTCGAAGCGGAATCCGACCGCGTGGTTCGATCCGAGCGTCTCACGATGCCGCGTCCCGCTGTCATCCGGCTCACCAAGTTCATTCACGTGCCGCGTCGGTTCCGCAGGCAGGTGACCAATACCTTCCTGTTTGCGCGCGACCACTATCGGTGCCAGTACTGTGGCCGACCGTCAGCGGAGTTCAAGCCGCGGGAGTCGCTCACGCGCGATCACGTCATCCCGATCTCACGTGGCGGAAAGAACGATTGGGGGAACGTCGTGACGGCGTGCTCACCGTGCAACACCCGCAAGGGCAATCGCCTGCCATACGAGATTGGCATGCATCCGCTTACCCATCCGGTTGAGCCGCACTTCGTGCATCTCTCATGGGCTGTCCGGCGTCTCACGCAGACGCAGGCACGTTACATCAAGACGTTCTACGGCGATTCGATCCTCCATCAATTGGAGGCGCTCGAACATCGTGCGCATCCGCACGGTCATCGCACCGATGAACCGAAGGAGCAATCGGGGGCAGCCGCGGAATAGCTGCTCTTTTTTTATTGCGGATGCCAGCGGTGCCGCGTGCGGGATCGCATCACGGCGCCACGAGGTTGGCCGGAATGAAGCTCACGCTACGCCCGTCGTAGTGCCGCTTTTCTCCTCCCAGCATGCGCAACACGAGCGTTCGCACGCCGCTGCCGAGCGCCGATGCCGCCGTGCCGCTGCGAACGCCGCGCAGCCATCGTTCGAGTTGATCCATGTCGCTCACGGACAGCGCCTCGATTTCCAACACCAGCGTGTAGTAGTAACGCGAACCTTCGCGCTCCGGGGCGAGCGTCGACTTCGTGGGACGCTCCAGTGCTTCGCGCGCGGTGGTCAGGGTGGCGAAGCTGCCCAGGTCATCCACCTTCCCGTTTTGCCGGCGGAGGACACGATAGCGTTGCGCCGACGGGTCGTACTGAATGACGAGGTCCCAGTCCTGATGTCCTTCACGGTCGTCGCCGAACACGCTGCCCTTGCGCCACAGTTCGAGCCGATAGTGCAACTGCGCCGGAAATCCGCTGCGCACCAGATCACGCATGTCATTGTCGGCGAAGAGATTGGTTGCAGACACGGTGGCGCCCGTGCCCACCGAAGCGGGAACGGCAACATCGAGCTGCACGCGCTGCGCGCTTAGCGCAGGCGCCACCACGACGGAGGCGGCCAGGAGGAGCGCGCGAACGCGTCCAGGGAGCCTCATGGTCAAAAGCGGTGACGTATGCGAAGGAACACGTTGATCGCTTCCGATGGCTCAGACAGCGCCTTCGCTGCGTACACGCCGAACTGGTCGAAGTCGAGACCGCCACCAATGTCGGTTCGATACGTTCCCAGCGGGGGAAGCTCACCGCGGCGAAAGGTGAGTGGGCTATCGGGCGTGTTGACCAACCAACCGCGTCCGGCATCGGCAAAGAACACCCACGCCCCATCCGCGCGGAATCGAGTGCGCCGGCGACCCTCGACCCCATCGCTCATGGACAGTCGGATATTGCTTCGATATTCCAGTTGTGCCAGGGAGATGCGTTCGCATTGCGCAGGTCGGCCCGGCACCGCGAGGCCGATACCGCAGGTGCCAACGTCCGTGCCTCCGCTCACGCGGAAGTCGAACCCTGGAACAGTCCCGGGGCCGTCAATGGACAACCGACGCTCGAGAGGGAGTGGATCGCCGCTCAACCATCCGGCAAGCACGACGCGCAGGTTCAGCGCGGCATTCGGTCCCATCCGGTTGTATCGGCGAATGTCGAAGAACCCGCGCTGATACTGGACTGGGCCTGTCCGCACCGGCGCCGACCCTACTGATGCCGGCGCGAGCAGGTCGATGCGACCGCTGGCACGCTCGTAGTCGGCAAGCAGGTACCATCCCGACCACGGGTTGAAGACGTCGTTCCGCGTATCGACGCGCAGGGTCAGGTTCGTGATGTGAAAACGACCATCATCTACTTGGGGATTGGGGCGCCAATCCACGTCGTTCTGGGCGACACTGAAGGGGTCGCGCGTTGTCCGGGATCGCCATCGCTCGTCGCCGTAACTCAGCGTGAGATCCGCGTTGTCGGTTGCCCGCAAGGCCGCCTGCATGCGGCCGCCGTGCCGAGAGAAGTAGTCGCGATAGTCTCGATGGAACACGAACGACGAGAGTCCCACTTCGAGATCGCTCAACTGCCACTGTTCCACGGCATCCACCACATCAAACAGCCGGCCGCCGAGGGTCACACCGAATTCGCGACCGAAGCGGATTTCGCCGTTGACGTCGTGGCCGACGTCCGCAACGGAGTTGGTAAAGCTGCTTGCTGTTCGGACGATCGCGGCCGCATCGAGCCGCAGGTGACCCCACCCTTGGTCACGATACAGTTGCGGGCCAACGCGAATTGGCAGTCCTTCCACGCGATTGAACGGGCCCGCCGTCGCGATTTCGAGGCGGTTGAAGTTGCGCCGTCCGCGCCGCTCCCATCGCCGCCACCACTGGTCTTCGGCGCCGGCATCCACCTCTGCCACGATCTCGTCACCCTGTTGCGTGAAGCGCAACGAGGGATGGTAGAGGCGGATCTCGCCGCCGATGACGGCGCCGTCGCTGCCCTCGACTTCGCCGCCCACCACGAGCAGGTCACCATCGATGCGCGCACCCTTGCGCAGCAGTACGTCGGCGTTGATCGCGAGCACGCGCCCCGTCACATGCCCCGCGATCACGACCGGTCCGTTCAGCACGGCAACGTCGCCGAGCACTGTCCGCCCACTTTCGATCTCCAGTCGACCCGTGGTGCGCAGGGCGATGGTCGCGTTGAATAGCGCCGCCACTTCCCGCGCGACGTCGGACGGAAGGACATTCGGATTCGCTATCGTATCGCGCTGCTGCGCCGACGCGCGGCTCACGGCGGCCGTCACCATCAGGAGCATCATGCACGCACGGGCCGCGGTCATTCCGCGACGACTCTTCACCAGCAACGGCATCCTCTTCCTCCTGGCACGTGCAGCAGCAGCAGGGTGAACGGTCCGGGCGAACGGTTCATTCATCGCCCACTGGAATCCCAAGTCGGCGCATGCGTCGGTACAGATTGGCGCGATCGGTCTTCAGCCTCCGCGACGCGTCGGCCACATTACCGCCGGCAGCCGAGAGCGCACGCACAATCAAGATGCGCTCATGCGAGTCCAGCGTGTCGGTGAGCGACTGGTCCAGGGCCGATGGATCCGGGAGCGCCTCCTCCGAACGACGCACCGTACCCTCGAACGGCAGAACCGATCGCACGTGCCGCTCGTCCACGTCGCCGCCCGCGTGCAGGATGGCCAGGCGCTCGACGATGTTCGCCAGCTCCCGGATGTTGCCGCGCCACCGGTAGCCGGCGAGCAGTGCCAACGCGGCCGGAGTCCACTTGGGTGCACGGCGACCCGTACGGGCATGATGGAGGGTGGAAAAGTGCGCCACGAGGGCGGGAATGTCGTCCGGCCGCTCGTGCAGCGGAGGCACCTGAATGGGAATCACGTTCAATCGGAAAAACAGGTCCTCGCGGAACGCGCCGTCGGCGACGGCGCGCGCCAGGTCACGGTTGGTCGCGCTCACGATGCGGACATCCACGCGAATGGGCTTTACTCCTCCCACGCGTTCGATCTCATGCGCTTCGATGGCCCGCAACAGCTTTGCCTGCGCCTCGAGTCCCAGGTCGCCTACCTCGTCCAGGAATAGCGTTCCGGTGTGCGCGAGCTCGAACCGTCCAATGCGCCGCTCCGTCGCTCCGGTGAACGAACCCTTCTCATGACCGAACATCTCACTCTCGACCAGATCTCGAGGAATGGCCGCACAGTTGACCCTGATGAAGGGTCGGTTGCGCCGCGGGCTGCCAAAATGAATGGCCGCCGCAACGAGCTCCTTCCCCGTACCCGACTCGCCGCTGATCAGCACGCGGGCATCGGTGGGCGCAATGCGATCGATCAGCTCGCGCACCCGCGTCATCGCCGGACTCGCTCCGATCATCGTTCCGGCCAGGCCGAGATCCTCGCGCAGGTCACGCGCTTCCCGACGCACGCGCCGGAGTTCCAGCGCGGACGCTAGCGCCAGCAGGACTCCCTCCGGCGAGAGCGGTTTCTCGAGAAAGTTGAAGGCACCCAACTTGGTTGCCTTTACAGCGTCACTCAGGCCTGCCTTGCCACTCATCATGATCACCGGAATGTCCGGCCAACGTTCTCGAAGGCGCGCGAGCGTCGCGAGGCCGTCCAGCTCTCCGGGAATCATCAGGTCCAGCAGTACGACATCGGGCGCACTTTCAGCGACGGCGCCGAGACCGGCCGCGCCTTCCGCGGCATCCCGGACCTCGTACCCCTCGCTGGCCAGCAACGCGCCGACCATCCGCCTGATGTTGGCCTCGTCGTCGACGATCAGTACGCTTGGCACGTTGCTGTGCTAACGGAGATTGTGCGGCGGCGACGTCCGCGCATCCTGGCTGGACTCAGGTAGCGCATTTGCCCCGTTGGCCCCGGCGCGCTCCGCAAGGAGCTTCGTGGTAAAGCGCTGGCCCTCCGAGATTCGCTCGACCTCCAATGCGATGCTGTCGATGGATTGTTCCATCCGCTCCAGCCGCGCGGCAACTTCAGGGGAGACCGCGGTACCCATCGGCTTGTGTTCCAATCGTCGGGCATAGGCCCTGGCGATCGGCAGCCCGATCACCATGATGGGAATCATCGAGACGGCGACGAGCGGGATATAGAGTGGGCTAACCATGACGTCCCCCAAGGGCGGGTGCCGGCGTATCCGCCGGTAGAAAAAGTCGCATCGTTGTGCCAGCACCGGCTTCGCTGTCCACTTCCACCGCGCCATCATGCGCGAGCATTGTCTGCCGAACGATCGCCAGTCCGAGGCCCGTTCCGCCGGCCTTGTGCGTGACGTACGGCTCGAAGATTCGTTCCAGGCGGGACGGTGCGATTCCGGTACCATGGTCTCGCACAGTCAATGCAACCATCGGCTGGCCATTCCGTTCCGTTCGCTGCACGCTGAGCGAAATGGGTGCATCCGGCGCACTCGCCTCCACGGCGTTCAACAGGACATTGGTGAGAGCGCGCCCAAGCGCATCCACGTACCCGGACACCATGGGAACATCCTCGCCCACCTCCAACGTAAATGGACGGTCAGCGGGCACCGCGCTCCGCGCGACACTCCGCGCCATCTCGCTGAGATCCACGGGCGCGCGCGGGCCGTCAGGAAGGCGCCCGAACTGTGCAAAGCTTCGCGCCATGACCTCGAGGCGCTTCGACTCCATGTCGAGGACGTCGATCGTTTCCTGCAGAGCATCCGGCGCCTCGCGACGGAGACGGGCCACCGCGAAACGGATTGGCGTGAGCGGGTTCTTGAGCTCGTGCGCCACCTGCCGTGCCGACTCGCGCATCGCGGTCGCGCGCTCGGCCTCCAGCGCGCGCGCGCGCCGGATGCGAAGTTCAGCTGACATCTCCCGCATGCGATTGCGGAGGACGACGAATTCCGGCGCCCCCTTTCGCGGAGGAACATCGGGCAACGGCTCCCCGCGGGCGATCGTCTCCGTCCAGCCGATCAACTCGCTCAGCGGCCGGCTGAGGTTGCGGCTCAGGTGGCCCGCAACGCGCGATGCGACGAAGGTGAGCAGCAGCGACGCAAGCAGTGCAACGGCGGCCGCGACCACGGGCACGCGTCGTGTCATGAGGAATTCCATCTGGGTCGCGTTGAGCAGCCCCTCCCGAAGGGCACGCGCATGCTCGTCGAGTGCCGCACGGTCCGTCGGACTCAATGGCGCCGAGCGGGCCGACGAGATGGCGCGTTGCCCGGTGGCGGCAATGCGCTGCATGGCAGGTGCGGTGCCGAGAAGTGGCAGCACGCGCACCACCGTCGCCTCCCAGGCCGCCGACAGGACGATTGTCGGGATGAGGGCAAAGCTCAGGAGGATGAAAAAGAGACGTGCGCGAAAGCCGACCTGCTTCACGAGAACTCCGTACGGGCGCGCTGGAGAGACCTCCGGGTAACATACAGACCGCCCGCAGGACCGACCACCGCAGCGTCGAGCCTGCCGTGGCTTACGCAACTAGCGAGGCGAGGCTAGATTAGCAACTGGCCATTCAGGGAGGCGCGAGCTCGTTTGCCCGCGGCGCCAGGGGTGACCAGTCACCAGCGGTGACGGCGTGATCGGTGCCGCCCTGAATGACTGTGCTTCCGCACAGTAGGGCGAGCCGGTGTACCTGCACACCGCGAACAATCGCTCCACGCGCGACCGCCGCGCCCGCCGACCGAACCTGGATCGATGCGCGTTGCCGCGACAGAGAGCACGGGCCGCCCTACAGCGTGCCCGCTCACATCGCCATGCGTCTCATGACGCAAGGGACAGAATGAATCCACGCAATTCGCGGAATGTACCGTCGCGCCCCGGCGCAGCGCTCATCCACCGCGGCCCACAGGCGTTCACGGCTCCTCATGCCGGCACGCAGAGCTACACCCCCCAGATGCACGCGCCAAACGCCGCACTCCTCATCGACTTCGACAATGTCACGATGGGGATCCGCTCCGACCTCGGGAAGGAGCTCCGCACCCTCCTCGGCTCGGACATCATCAAGGGCAAGGTCGCTGTCCAGCGAGCCTACGCCGATTGGCGCCGGTACCCGCAGTACATCGTGCCGCTGGCCGAGTCGTCCATCGACATGATCATGGCACCGGCGTACGGAGCGTCCAAGAAGAACGCCACCGACATCCGCCTCGCCATCGACGCCATGGAGCTCGTCTTCACGCGCCCCGAGATCGGCACGTACATCCTGCTGTCCGGTGACAGTGACTTCGCGAGCCTCGTCATGAAGCTCAAGGAGTACGGCAAGTACGTCATCGGCGTGGGCATTCGCGAGTCGTCCAGCGACCTGCTGGTCATGAACTGCGACGAGTACTACAGCTACAACGCGCTCGCCGGCCTCGTAAAGAACAACGAGGACGAGCCAGCCAAGAAGTGGGACGCGTGGGAACTCGTCACCGAAGCCGTGGAACGCATGAAGCGCAACGGCGACGTCATGCGGTCCGATCGCCTCAAGCAGGTCATGCAGGAGATCGACAGCTCGTTCGACGAGAAGGACCTTGGCATGGCCAAGTTCTCGCGCTTTGTCCAGGACGCCGTGCAGCGCGGGCTGCTGTCCGCCACCAAACTCGAAAACGGGCAGCTCGAGATTGGCCTGCCGAGTGGAGCCCAGGGCGATGCGCGCGCGGCGGAGAACGCCGCGGCTGACGAAGCCGCGCGTACGGAGACGCCCGCGCTTGCCGCTGACGAAAAGAAGGCGGGCGGTCGCGGACGCCGCGGCAGGCGTGGTCGCGGCCGCGATCGCGACGACCGCCCACGCAGTGGCGCCGCCATCGAGCCGTCCATCGACGGCGAGATCGCCGCAGCGAGCGACACGGTGGCCGCGGCTCCGGTCGTCGTCGCGTCGCCCGCAACACCGGCTGCACCAGCCATCAGTGCCGCGGTTGCGCCTGCCACGACGCCGACCGCGCATCCACGTGCACCTCGTCCTGATCGTGCTCCGCGTCCGGAGCGCACCGAGGTTGTGGAAGCCATTGGCGCCAGCGGTGAACGACTCACGCGCGACGAGGCGTTCGACCTCGTGCGTCGTTCCGTTGCGGCGCTCGCCTCGGGGGATGTCGCTGTTCGCGCGGGTGTCGTTCGCTCCAAGGCGCGCGAACTACTCGGGCGCGACAGCGAAAGCCTCAGCGATCGCAACTTCCCTCGCATCCTGAAGGACGCGCACGACAACGACATCGTCGACCTTCGTCGCCGCGGCGATGACTTCGAAGTCGCCCGCGTGGCGGAAGCCGAATCCGTCGCCGAGCAGTTGGCCAAGACAGCGATCACCAATGCGCCGTCGCCGGTGGCGACTGCTCCCGCTCCGCGGGGCATGGGCCCGCGCGGCTCGGCAGCACGTGGTCGCGGAGGGCGCCCTGGTGCCCCACCAGCCGATTTGCTGAGCTTCGGCGTCGTAGGTCAGTCATCCAGTGCCGCAGTCAGTACACCGGCACCTGTGGAGGTCACGCCGCCAGTGGCCGCTCCAGCGCAACCATCCCCGATACTGAGCCTGGCACCGGCAGCGCCGTTGGCTCCCCAGCCGGCTCGCAAGCCTGCGGCGAAGAAGAGTGCGGCACCGGCAAAGAAGGCGGCAGCAAAGAGCGCGGCAACAAAGAACGCGGCAACAAAACGCGTGGTAGCCAAGCCGCCAGTCAAAACGGCGGTGTTCCTGGGCGTGCCCAAAGACAAGGTGACAGCACCACCACCGGTAGCGAGAAAGGCCGCTGCCGCGAAGAAACCGCGAGCCAAGAAGACTGCGGCTCGCGACAACGCATGATTCCCGATCGAGACGCCGCGCACACTGCGCGGCGTTCTCGTTTGGGAGCGCCTCTGCCGCGTTCCTTCTACGACCGCGATACCGATCTGGTCGCGCGGCACCTTCTTGGCGCGGTCGTCCAGTGCACGACCGCGGAGGGGATAGCGCGCGGCCGTATCGTTGAGACGGAGGCCTACACCGGGCCCGACGACCCGGCATGTCACGCAGCGGCCGGTCTCACCGCGCGAACTCAATACCTGTTTGGGCCACCAGGCATCGCGTACGTCTATTTCATCTACGGCATGTACTGGTGCGTCAACGCCGTCACCCGTGAACGTGGACACGGGAGCGCCGTACTTATCCGGGCGGTGTCTCCCATCGACGGGCTCGGCCTCATGCACGCGAGGCGTCCACGCGTGAAACGCGAGCGTGACTTGACGAACGGCCCCGGCAAGCTCTGTCTCGCGATGGGGATCGTGGGAGGGATGAACGGCACATCCCTGCGGACGGGGCCGATCATCATTCGCGCGGGCTGTCCGGTGCCCGACGATCAGGTCGTCGTTTCGCCCCGGATCGGGATCACTCGTGCCGCCGATTGGCCACTACGATTCTTCGTGCGTGGCGATCCCCATGTTTCGCCGACGCCGAGTCACTTCGAGCAAACAGAGTACGCTGCGCCCGAGTGACCGGGTCCCGGATAGCAGAAGGGCCGCTCAGTACCGAGAGCGGCCCTCGACGCAGGTCGAACGAGGTCAGCGTGCGCGATCGATGGAGCTTCCCACGTTGTACCGCACTCCCATCTCCAGCGAGAAGACAAACGACGTCGGCTGGAGCTGGTTGTAGAGGAAGAAGGTTTGCTGGGTGGGCGACATCGAACCTTGCACGAACGCAGAGAATGGCCGGTAGCGCGCCTGGACCCCCGCGAGGAGTATCGGGGAGAACGATGCCTTCTTTGTCTGCACGCTGTCCAGAATGATGGCGTAGCGCGCCGGGTTGGTGGTACTGCTCAGCAGTGTGGGCGAGGCAATCTGGTTGAACGAAAGGCCAAATCCGGCGTAAGGATGCAGGTTGCCCCGTTCGATCGGGAAGGCCATTCCGGCAATGGTTACTCGCCGCATGTTCTTGAGCTGCACGAACCGCGTGAACGAGCTATCGGGATCGCGGTCGCCAAATCCGCCGGTTGTGGTCAGGAACGCCTGATCGAAGCTGACGTACAATCCGCCATGCGTGCGCGTGATCAGCCACTCCGCACCGATCAGCGGCGCGCCGCCGTTCGTCGTTGTCGCGGACGAAAACGAGACGGCGCCGGTCTTCACCCCCCAGAACCACGCGTCCTTGAATTGTCTCCCATCCTGTGCCGCGCTCGCATGAGACACGAGAGCGGCGAAGCCGGTGGCGACGGCCAACACACGGAGGAGTCGCATAGCTAGAAACCTCGAGAAGAGAGAGCGCAGCCAGCGACCGCCGGCGGTCACGGGCTCAACTCTGGGACGAAGAGCGCGCCCCTTCGGTCACGAACTAGATGAGCTTCAGTGTCTTCCCCACCCGAACGAACGCTGCGATCGCTTCATCGAGGTCCGCCTTCGTATGCGCCGCAGAGATCTGGCACCGAACGCGTGCCTGACCCTGAGGGACGACCGGATATCCGAACCCGGTCACGAACACACCCTGCGCCAGAAGGAGGTCACTCATCTGAATGGCCGCCGCCGTTTCCCCCACGATGATCGGAATGATCGGCGTCTCTCCGGCCAGCGGCTTGAAGCCGGCTTCGATGATCTGTTCCCGGAAGTAGCGCGAGTTGTCACGCAGCGTCTGGACGCGCGCCGGGGTTGCCTCGATGAATTCGATGGCTGCCAGCGCGCTGGCCGCGACTGTGGGCGGCAACGCATTCGAGAACAGTTGCGGGCGGGAGCGCTGCGTAAGGTAGTCGCAGAGCGCCGATGATCCCGCGACGAATCCGCCGGCCGCTCCGCCGATTGCCTTGCCAAGCGTCGAGGTGATGATGTCCACCTCACCGAGGACCCCGTAGTGTTCGGCAGTGCCCTTGCCCGTGGTGCCGAGCACTCCCGTCGCATGCGAATCATCGACCACGAGAATTGCGTCGTAGTCCCTGCAGATCTGCAACAGGTCGGGCAGAGGTGCTATCGACCCTTCCATGGAAAAGATGCCATCGGTCCAGACCATGCGACGCTTTGCGGAGCGCGCACCCTCCAGCTTGCCGCGGAGGTCGTCAAGGTCGGCGTGCTTGTACACGGCCGTCTGACACTTCGTGATCGCCTTCGCGAGTCGAATGGAATCGATGATCGATGCGTGGTTCAGCGCGTCTGAAACAACGAAATCACCCTCCTCGACGACGGTCGCGGTGAGGCCCTCATTGGCGTTCCACGCCGACACGAAGGACATCGACGCCTCGGTGCCGACAAAGCGGGCGAGGGCCTGTTCCAGTTCACGATGAATGGTGAACGTGCCGCAGATGAACCGCACGCTGCCCGTTCCGGCGCCGTACTTTCGCAGCCCGTCGATGCCGGACTCGATCACCGACGGCTCGGTGCAGAGGCCGAGGTAGTTGTTCGATGAGAGGATCAGGACCTCTCCGCGCCCTTCCATCTGGACTCGGGCTGCTTGCGGCGAGTCCAGGAAGTTCAGTCGCTTGTATACGCGATCGTCGCGAAGCTGTGCCAGTTTGGCGGTGAGACCAGCGGTGAAATTCTCGTTGAGTGACATGACAGGACAAGAGAGTGAGGCCGACGGAGGTCGGCGGCTATGCGATTTCGAAGACGACCTTGCCTGCCGATCCACCCTTGATGGCCGCGATCGCGTCGTCGAACTGCTCGAGCGGGAAGCGATGCGTGATCACTGGCGTGGGATCGAATTGACCTGAGCGGAGGAATTGCGTCATCTGGATCCAGGTGTCGTACATCCGCCGGCCGACGACTCCGTACACGGTGATCCCCTTGAAGATGATCTCCGTGGCAAAGTTGACTTCCATCGGCTTCGCGGGAATGCCGAGCATCTGCACGCGGCCGCCGACGCGCACCAGGGCGAATGCCTGGTGAATTGCCGAGGGAACGCCGGACATTTCAAGGACCACATCCACGCCCAGCCCAGCGGTCGCGGCCTTCACTGCGCGCTCGGCATCGTTCGGGATGACGGCATCGTGGGCACCCATGCGTGTCGCCAGGGCAAGCCTTGTCGGATTCACGTCGCTGGCGATGATGCGAGATGCGCCGGCGGCCTTGCAGATGCCGACGGCGAAGATGCCGATCGGGCCGCAACCCGTGACGAGGACCGTCTTGCCGGACATCTCGGTTCCCACGAGCGCCGTGTGGAATGCGTTGCCCATGGGATCATGGATCCCGCCAATCTCATAGGACACCGCGTCGTCGAGGTGCCAGACATTGGAGGCCGGCATGGCGATGTAGTCCGCGAAGCACCCGTCGCGGTCCACGCCGATGATTTTCGTGTTGGGGCATACGTGCGCGTTCCCGGTGCGACACAGGTGGCACCGGCCGCACACGATGTGTCCCTCCGCCGTCACGCGATCTCCTTCTCTCACGTCGGCGACGAGGCGTCCAACCTGGACGACATCGCCCGCGAACTCATGCCCCACGGTGAATGGCGGACGGCAGCGTCCCTGGGCCCACGCGTCCCAGTCGTAGATGTGAACGTCGGTGCCGCAGACTCCCGCGCGCCGCACCTTGATCAAGACTTCATCATCACGGATAACCGGTTGCGGAACGTCACGCAGCTCGAAACCCGGTCCCGCTGTCTCCTTCACAAGCGCTCTCACGTGCGTCTCGCTCGAATGTGCAGAGTGATTGCCGACCACCGCGCGACGTGCGCGGCGTGGAGGAAAACTCGCCTGTCACTTCGGGCGAGGGAAGTGCGCGCGTGTGGTGTCGCGCCCGATTGGTGAGCGTCGTCACCGCCTCGATCGGCTCGCGCGCTCAACAATGAGACGCGCGATTCACTATTGCGTGTGATTTCACTCGTTCCTATATTCGCGCAAGATGCTCATTAGTACTTCGCGATTATTTGGGCGCGAATCAGGCGATCACCAGTCAACAGGATGTTGCGTGGGTTCAGTTCGCAGAGAATGCATCAGGGTTGTTTCTTCTGCCGCCGCGGCGATCAAGTCGATCGCTACGGTTTCCCCCGCCGCCTCTGTCGTCGCTGCTTCAGCCTCTCCGTTGCCCGCTTTTCGTGGCGACGACCAACACCGAAAAACGACGCGTCTGTTGCCCGCGGATGTCCGCATCGTCGATGGTTGGAGATCGGCGCTCTTTCACGCGGATGTTGCGCGAACGCCACTCACGAGTGAAGGTTTAGTATCGGCGCGCGGTCTGTTCATTGAAAATGGCACGTCGCCAGCTCCACGGACGATATGAACGCAGGCATTTCGCGACGTCGTCGTGGTACCAGATGCTGGCATCATGGTCCTTGTTATCGGTGCTGTACTGATTGTTCGGGACACGCGCGCAACGCGACATCCCGCGAAAATCGTGGATCATTTTCGGGTGCGGTAGCGAATTTGCGTTTCACATAGAAGTTGGTTTTGAGCGACGCCAGCGGGTCGGTGTCGCAAGTCGTCGCGGTCTCGCCATGAGATCGTGCCGCGGTGGGGGAAGCGCTCAGGCGCCAACCCATTGGCCCGTACGAACCACCGGGGGTTCGATCGAGCGATTCACTCCTTCACTGGAGATTACC
>JBDUCM010000234.1:0-6581 GCA_040003455.1 bacterium | reverse complement strand
CGGTGAACAAGAACACCGTTCCGAAGGAGACGCAGTCGCCGTTCGTCACGAGCGGTATCCGCATCGGCACGCCGGCGGTCACAACGCGCGGCATGAAGGAACCGGAGATGGAAAAGATCGCCATCCTCATCGATCGCGTGATCACTGCGCCCGAAGATGCCTCCGTGTGCGCGCAGGTGAAGTCCGAAGTACGCACCCTGGCCGCGAGCTTTCCGCTCTATCCAGCGTAACGGCGGTAACGGCTGTAACTGCGGCGTCGGGCGCCGCAGTTACACATCAATCAGGCAATACTCGGTGCCGCAAACAGCGGCGCCGCCACAAGCACCGTCGCACCGCGCAGGCGAGCCTCCGATGTGGCCATCTCGGGGATGACTGGTGTCACCGCCGCATTGTCCGTGAGCGCACGCGCCGCAATGATGCGGCGGATGATCGGCTCCAGCATGTCCCACGCCTCTGCGATCTCACCACCCACGCAGATGAGCGACGGGCTGAGCGTGTTGATGATCACCGACAGCCCCGCGCCCAGGTGCCGGGCCGTTTCCTCCAGCGCATTCACCGCTCGCTGGTCGCGTGCCCTGGCGCGAGCAATCACGTCCGCGATGGTGAGGCCCGACGCCTGGACCACCGCACGGGCGGTTTTCGGTGAAAATGGTTCGCCGAGGTAGCGCACGATGGTGGCGAGATCCGAGACGTAGGCCTCCAAACAGCCGCGTCCGCCGCAGTGGCAATCCGGCCCCTCTGGATTGAGCGGTACGTGGCCAAACTCGCCAGCCGTGTTTCGTCGGCCGCGGAGCACCTGCCCATTCACCACCACCCCGGTGCCCACGCCATCCGACACGTTCACGTACACGAAATCGGTCAGCTCAGTGCCGTCGCGCTTGCCGAGCCACATCTGTGCGAGCGCACAGGCGATGGGTGCATTCTCCACATACGTGGGCAGGCCGATGGCCGCAGCGAGCTCCGAACCGAGGTCCACGTTGCGCCAGCCAAGGTGAGGCGAGTTGAGCACGCGCCCCGTAACGCTGTCCACCATGCCCGGGACAACCACCCCAACCCCCTCGCAATGTCCCGCGTCGCTGTGATGCGCTAACAGGCTCTCGGCGCGCCGCTTGAGCTCCGCGATGAAGGCCGTGGGGTCATCCAGCGTGTCGAATGCTTCGAGCGCGATCGCGCGCCCACTGAAGTCGCCAAGCATCACATACGTGCGACGGAAGCGCACGTCGATGGAGATGGCGAGCCGCCCGCGGGTACGCACGAAGAGCATCTGCGGGCGACGTCCGCGTGGCGCGTCAATCGTGGCGCCCTCGTAGAGCGCGCCCTCGGCGAGCAGCTCGAACACCATGGACGTGACCATCCCTGGCGCTATTTCCATGCGACGGGCAAGGTCGGCGCGCGAAATGGGCTCGTGCTCGCGGACGAGATTGAGGAGGATCTGCCTGTTGACTTCGCGCGGGGTACCCCGCGTGGCGCGCACAAAGCTGCGCGTATTGATCTTTCTCATGTATGCGTGCGGCTGTGTACGCGGCGGAAAGGACGGTGTAGACGGAATCCACTGGATGCGCCAATTTGTTCCGTGGCCTAACATTATATGGAGCGCTCACGAGGACAAGCCGAGGTGCCGCAGGTCGTACCGGCCGTACAGTTGTGTCAGTGAGCGCAACTCTCCATTATCTGGAATCGTTGTTTCCGCCCCACCCAGGAGAAGTAGCGCCCGTGTCCGAGCTTGCGTTCCGCGATGGCATCATGGATCGAATTCGCATGCGGGAGCAGCGGTTCGACGAGCGCGCCTATCTGTTCGTGCTGGGGGCGCTCGAATTCTGCCAGCAACGGCTCCCCGAACGGCGCCACATCAGTGGGCGCGAGCTCGCCCTGTCCTGTCGCGATCTGGCACTCGAACGGTTTGGCGTGATGGCCGGCCTGGTGCTGGAGCACTGGGGCGTGCGTCGCTCCTCGGACATCGGGGATATCGTGTTCACTCTGGTGGACCTCGAGTTGCTGATGAGCCAGGCGACGGACACGCGGGATGAGTTCACCGACGTCTTCGATTTCAGCCAGGCGTTCGAGCGTGACTATCCGTGGTGTGCACAGTTCGCTTGACCCCTCGTCCCGCTTGAACGGCGGCTTCCTCACCGTTGCCGACGCCGCCGGTTCCGCGGCAGCAGACGCGTCAGCCATCGCCGCAGGCATACCGTCTCGAGCCCTCATGCAACGGGCAGGAGCGGCCGCCGCGGCAGAGATTGCCACCCGGTTCGCCGATCATCTCCCGGATGGAGTAGTCGTAGCGTGCGGTGCCGGCAACAACGGTGGCGACGGATGGGTGATCGCCCGCGCACTACGTGCTGTTGGGGTCCCCGTCCGCGTAGTGGAATGCGCGAGCGCAAGCACTCCCGATGCAAAGGCTGAACGCGCTCTCGCCATTGCCGACGGTGTCAGGGTGGATGCCTCGTCTGCGGCGCTGCTCACTGGCGGTGAACACATTGCCGTGGACGCCCTGTTGGGCACGGGCTATTCGTCGTCCACGCCGCTGCGCGAAGGCATCCTGGAGCCGCTCGCGTACATGCGCGCGCTGGCCACTCGCGGGGCGAGCGTCATCGCCATTGACGTTCCGTCGGGATTGGATGCCACCACCGGTGTGAATGCCGGTTCGCTGTTCTGTAGTACGACTCTCACCTTCGGCACCATCAAGCGCGGACACCTCCTCGCGCGCGACGCATGTGGGCGGATCGTCCTGCTCGACATCGGACTCGGTGAGCACACACGGGGTGCTGGCTCCATGCGGCTGACAGACGCGCGATGGTTCCATGCCGCACTTCCGCGCATCGAGTCCGATGCACACAAGGGCACGCGAAAGAAGGTCGCCATCATCGGCGGCGCGCAGGGCATGGCCGGTGCGGTGATGCTCGCCGCGCGTGCGGCGCTGCGCAGCGGCGCCGGCATGGTCAAGTGCATCGTGGCCGGCGAGTCGCTGCTCGCGCTTCAGCAGGGAGAGCCTGCCGCGTTGTCATCGGAATGGCCGGAGAGTGCACAGGCGTTCATCGACCAAGTACCGGCGTGGGCGGACGCCGTGCTGATCGGACCGGGATTGGGTCGCGCACGGGCGCGTGAATTCGTGGAACTCGCGCTTGCCCACTTTCCCGGACCGGTGGTGCTCGACGCAGATGCGCTCAACGCGTTCACCGGCGACGCTGCGGGACTCGGCGCGCTCATCGGCGCGCGCGAAGCGCTGCTTACCCCGCATCCGCTGGAGTTCGCGAGGCTGTCCGGCATGGACCGCCGCGACGTACTGGCGCAGCGATTCGACGCACCGCTCACGCTCGCTCGGCGCGTCGGCGCAACTGTATTGCTGAAGGGAACCCCCACCGTGATCGCTACGCCAAGCGGTGAAACGACCGTGGTTGCCGAAGGCACACCGGTGCTCGCAACTGGAGGCTCGGGCGACGTCCTTGGGGGAATCGCGGTCACCCTTCTCGCACAAACCGGTAACGCGCTCGTTGCCGGATCCCTCGCAGCGTTTGCGCACGGACGAGCGGCATCCACGTTGAGTTTGCGACAAGTTCGCGGCTACACGCTTGACGATGTGCTCGAGTCCCTACCGCATGTGTGGTCGTTGTTGCCCGCGACGCCAAGACCTCCCGTCCTCGCCGAATTCCCCACGCACTGGGAGGGCGAGTGAACGCCACGCCCCATCTTGCAATGGGTCACGGGGCGGAGTTCGACGCCATCCGCCAGTTGCTGGTGGCGTGGGGCACGACCGCCGTGGGAATTGGCGACGACGCGGCGATCATGGATGTCCCCGCTGGAGAAAAACTGGTCGTGAGCACGGACGCGTCCATCGAGGGCGTTCATTTCCTGCGCGAATGGCTCAGCGCGGAAGAGATCGGCGCGCGCGCCGCCTCGGCAGCGCTCAGTGACCTCGCCGCCATGGCCGCCACGCCGCGTGGGTTATTGTTGGCGCTCGGCCTGCCTCCCGCATGGCGCAATGATCTCGAAGCCATTGCCGCTGGCGTGGGTGCCGTCGCGTCTCGCGCGCGATGTCCCATCGTGGGAGGAAACATTGCTGCCGCGACGGAACTGTCGCTGACCATCACCGTGCTCGGGAGCGCGGCGAAGCCGCTGCGACGTGATGGCGCTGTTGCCGGCGACATCGTCTACGTTACGGGGAAATTTGGCGGACCCGGCGCCGCGTTGCGCGCGTGGCTTCGCGGCGACGTTCCACATGCCGAACACCGCGCTCGCTTCGCGCGACCCGTTCCGCGAATTGCGGAGGCAATACTGCTCGCCGAAAGCGGCGCGCACGCGGCCATCGACATCAGCGACGGACTCATGGCAGACGCGGCCCACCTCGCACGCGCGAGCGGCGTTTCGGTCGTGATCGACATTGCCGCGATTCCCTGCGTCTCAGGCGTGAGCGCGGAAGAGTCGGTCGTGAGCGGCGAGGAATACGAGCTTTTGGTCGCCATGCCGCGGAGCGCAGCCGTTGACGTATCTGCCTTTGCATTGCAGTTCGGGGTGCCCCTGACGCCTGTCGGCATGGTCGTGGATGCCGGTCCTGATGCCGTGATGCTCAGCGACGGCGGCGTGGTGCCTACCTCAGGCCACGATCACCTCGCGTAAACGCTCGTCCGGTGAATGAGTGGCACGCGGGAACGATGGTTGCGTCCACCGGCTTATTTTCGCGTTGACCCCGGCTGTTGCCTCCGTCACTATTCAAAGTATGCGTACACTGTTCTCCGGACTCGTGCTTGCCGTCGCGACGATCCTGCTCGCGCCGATCGCCGTGGCCGCGCATGTGTTGCGTATCGGAGGGAAGGAGCATCGCGTCCAGCAATGGTGCATGCGCACCTGGGCCCGCTCCATCTGCTGGGCAGCCGGGGTGCGCCTGGTGGTGCACGGCGCCGAGCACATCGTGCGCGACCGTGGGACCGTCTACGCCAGCAATCACGTGAGCTGGTTCGACATCTTTGCTATGGCGTCGGTGCTGCCGCGATACACGTTCGTGGCCAAGGCGGAGCTCCGGAGAATTCCCATCTTCGGTTGGGGTGCAGAGGGTGCCGGCGTGGTGTTTCTGGCGCGTGAGAACCGGAAGGAGGCGTTCGAGGCATACCGGAACGTTGCGCGGCAGGTATCCGAGGGGCTGAGCGTGGTTGTCTGCCCCGAAAGCACACGCGGCGCCGAGTATGCCCTGCGCCCGTTCAAGAAGGGCCCCTTTGTGCTCGCCATTGCGGCCCGGGCGCCTATCGTGCCCGTGGTGATCTATGGCGCCCGCGAAGTGATGGCGAAGGGAAGCTGGCGCGTGCGGTCGGGCACGGTGCATGTGCACCTGCTTGATCCGGTCCCCACAGGGGGATACGACTATGAGCGCCGCCATGAGCTCATGCGACTGGTCTGGCAGCGGATGGCCGACACCTTCTACCGCGAGTACGGGGTGGGGGTGCAGGAAGCGCCCGCCGGCCGCGCATCGGCAGAGAAAACCGCTTAGCTTTCTCCGCGCAGCACTCCGAAGGACCTCCACGTCGCCATACGCCGCGCTCTCCCGCGGCCCGCCCTCACGCTCATCATGCCCGCAATCATCGCTGACATTCACGCCCGCGAAATTCTCGACAGTCGCGGCAACCCTACCGTCGAAGCCGACGTCATTCTTTCCAGCGGCGTCGTTGGCCGCGCGGCGGTGCCGAGCGGTGCCAGCACGGGCGAGCATGAGGCCATCGAACTGCGGGACAAGGACGGCGAGCGCTATGGTGGAAAAGGGGTGCTCCTCGCGGTGCAGAACATCGAAGAGACCATCGCTCCCGCGCTCTCGGGCGCCGACGCCACCGACCAGATGGGCATCGACGCCGCACTGATCGACATGGACGGCACGCCCAACAAGGCCAACCTCGGCGCCAACGCGATTCTTGCGGTTTCCTTGGCGACGGCACGCGCCGCCGCACAGGAGCTTGGCTTGCCACTGTGGCGCTACCTGGGTGGACCGCTGGCGCGCGTGATGCCGGTGCCGATGATGAACATTCTCAACGGCGGTGCGCACGCGACGAACACGGTGGATTTCCAGGAATACATGATCATCCCCGTGGGCGCCGAGACGTTCAGCGACGGCCTGCGGATGGGTGTGGATGTATTTCACGCGCTGAAGAAAGTGCTGGTGAAACGGAAGCTCAGCACCGGTGTGGGCGACGAGGGCGGCTTCGCTCCCGATCTCAAGAGCGACGAGGAAGCCATCACCGTGGTGCTCGAGGCCATAGAGGCGGCCGGCTACACGCCGGGCCAGGACATCGCGCTCGCGCTCGACTGCGCCGCGAGTGAGCTGCACAAGGATGGCAAGTACACCTTCAAGAAGAGCGGCGCCGGTGTGCGTGATGCGGCGGGCATGGTCGAGCTCTACACCAAGTGGATCGACACATATCCCATCGTTTCCATCGAGGATGGCCTGAGCGAGGATGACTGGGACGGGTGGAAGCTGCTCACCGATTCCATTGGCGACCGCTGCCAGCTCGTTGGTGACGATCTGTTCGTCACCAACACCGAACGCCTGGCGCGCGGTATCGAAGGCGGCATCGCCAATTCGATCCTCATCAAGGTCAACC
>JBDUCM010000233.1:0-6584 GCA_040003455.1 bacterium | reverse complement strand
TTTTTATTGTGTTTTGTTAGCAGAATCCTCAATCGTCACCCCCCTCCCCTTCAGCTCGGCCCGAATTCGGTCCGCCTCCGGAAAATCCCGCCGCTCCCGAGCCCCCTGCCGCGCCGAAATTCGCTCCCGAATCCACTCCTCAAGCCCCCCATCCGCCACCTCACGCTCAGGCACGATATCCAGAATGCTGTCGATCCGCGCAAACGCCGCCCGCGCCCGCTCCACAGCCTCCCGATCACCGCCATTCTTGGCCAGCTCGGCATTTCCACGCCGAATAAAGTCGAACAACGCGGCCAACGCCTCCGGACCATTCAGGTCGTCGAACAACGCCGCCTCAGCCTGCGCCACCGCCTCGTCCGCCGCACGAGCAAGCTCTGGCGTACCACCCAACTGCAACGCCGTCTCGGACCGCAGCCGGTCAGCGAAATCACCAACCCGTCGCACCGCCTGCCGCGACGCATCCAACGCCTGTTCCGACAGGTTCAGCTCCTTCCGGTAATGGGTGGTGAACACGAAATGCCGGAGCGCCGCCGCCGAAAAGCCAGCCTCGCGAAGTCCCTGCACCGTGGTCACGTTCCCCACGCGCTTCGCCATCTTCGCGCCGTCCGTCAGCAGGAACGCGCCGTGGCACCACACCCGGGAAAACTCTTTCCCTGTCGCTGCCTCGCTCTGCGCGATCTCGTCCTCATGATGCGGAAAGATGAGATCGATGCCGCCGCAATGCAGATCCAGCGTTTCGCCAAGCAGGTCCATCGCCATTGCCGAGCACTCGAGATGCCAACCCGGCCTCCCGCGACCCCATGGCGAGTCCCACGCCGCACCGGTCGCCTCGTCCTCCGCCTTGGCCGCCTTCCACAGCGCAAAATCCTGCGCGTTCTCCTTGCTGTAGTCATCCTGGATCACACGCGCACCCGCCTTGATTTCCCGGGTGTCCAGACGAGACAGCCGCCCGTACGTGGCGAACTTGGCGATGGCGAAGTACACAGAACCATCCTCCGCCTGATACGCCACACCGCGCGCCACCAGCCGCTCAACCAGTGCGATCATCTGCGGAATGAACGCCGTCGCCTTCGGATACGCTTCCGCCGCCTGAATGCGCAGGTACTCCCGATCGCGATGGAAGACATCGATCACGGGCTCCGTGACCTGCGTGATGGTCTTTCCCTGTTCCAGCGCCCGCTTGATGATCTTGTCGTCAACGTCCGTAAGGTTCATCACCTGGTGGACGGACCACCCGCGCAACGCGAGAACACGCCGCATGAGATCTTCGAACAGGAACGTTCGAAAATTGCCGAGGTGCGCCGGATTGTAGACCGTCGGACCACACGTGTACATGCGCACCGTCAGACCATCGGCTGGAGCGAATGGCTCAACCTGGCGGCTGAGCGTGTTGTACAGGCGGAAATCGGACATTGCGTCTACGGAAGGCGAACGGGATTGCGGTGCACGAGCCGCGAAGAACGGCGAAAGCTACGCAATGGGGAAGGCGAGCGGAGCCGCCGTCGCAATGCCGGCGCTATCCAGCGCCTGTTTGATGGCCCCCCGCAATTGGCGAGCGATCTCGTCGCGGCGATAAGGATCCACACGGGCAACAGTCCGTAGCGTCACGTTCCCGCCACCGATCTTCTCGATACCGCTCACGCTGGGCGGGTCGAGCAACCCATCCGCCGCCGACGGGTCGGCACCTAGCGCTGCGGCCGCCTGGGCCAACGCGGTGAGCGCCCGGTCGGAGTCACGCCACGCCACCTCGACATCTACATGGATGCGGCCCCACGAGCGCGTGAGGTTGGTGACCTGCGCAATCTGACCATTGGGAATGATGTGCAGAGCGCCATTGCCGTCACGCAGGTACACGAGCCGAAGGGTGATGTTTTCCACCGTCCCCTCCACGCCGCCAATGCGAATGACGTCGCCCAGCGCAAACTGGTGCTCGAGCTGGAGAAAGAAGCCAGTGACGAAGTCACGAACGAGACTCTGCGACCCGAAAGAGACCGCCAACCCCACCACCCCCGCCGAGGCGAGCAGCGGCGAGATGTTGAAACCGAACTGGTTGAGCAGCATGAGCACGCCCACCACCGTGAGCACGGCTCGGCTGACGTTCCGGACGAGCTTGGCCGCCGTTCGCGCACGCTGCTCGCGCGCACTATGCAGATGCTCCGCACTGTCACCACCCCAATGCTCGATGCGCTTCGCGATGAAGCGAATGAACATCCACGCGGCAATGAGCGAGACGACTACGCCGCCGACATCGATGCCCTTGTCCACCGCGTAGTCCCATCCGCCCGTGCGCCACTCCGAAAGCGTGCGAGGGCGGTGCGGTTCGACGGCGACGGTCGTTTGTACTCTGGTGTCGGGGGGCATGGCGGCAAGCTAGAGCCCCGGTGCGCCGACGGTCAACGGACATCGCCCGGAACATGGAAAGGATGCTGGCGAAAGGCACTCATTGCGCGCGGCGGTTCCGCCACTCGTCGCACCGGCACCCGGGAGAGTTCGGCAAGGCGACCGTCCCGAAGAAGGAGCACCCGATCCACGAATGGCGTGATGGACGCGACATCGAGCGCCGAAAGGATGGTGGTTGGCGCGAACGGCGAGAGCTGGCGGAATGCCGTCGTTAGCGCATCCCGCGCGCCCCGCACCCCTTCGGTTGATGTGAAGTCCAGCAGTGTGAGAGGACGCGACGACAGGACTGCCGCCGACCGCTCGAGTTCTGCGACAGAGGAGAGATAGCAGCTGGCGGAGAGCGCTACCTCAATGGTGCCGGCGTCAACCGCACGATGACCGGCAATGCAGCGGAGCAGTGTGGACTTGCCGGCACCGCGCCGGCCGACGATGGCCACCCGCTCGCCCTGCGCCACATCCAGCGAACAGCCGCGAAGCGCCCATACCCGTGCCGAGCAGCCCTGCACACCTGCGGTGTAGCTCTTCCAGACGTTGTGAATACGGAGCGCGTTTGCCATGCCCTACACTGCCACCGTTGGCAGCGCGCTCCATCACCACTCCAACGCACGGGGGATGATTGCTCCGCTCGGTTCCCGCGCTATCGCGGCCTTCCCGCATGGAACGCGGCAATCGCATCCACAACCGGGGCGACGTCGAATCGCACGGGATCCGTGGTGGGCAAGCCCGTCTCGCGCTGGACAGTCTCCACGGCGCGCCTCGCGCTTTCATCGTCAAGGTCATACGTGTTCAGCGCGATGGCGATCACCGGCGCCGGACGCAGGGGCGCCGCCGCCGATTCGCTCAAGCGAATGAAGTCCACGAGCGGCGGAATCTTCACCCATTCGCAGCGATTGATTGCCGTGCGCGATGGCTGTGCGCACATGATCTGGGCGTGCGGCAACGATCCATGCAGCAACCCGTACGTGACCCCGGAATAGCTGGGATGGATGATTGATCCCTGGCCTTCCACCAGAACGAGGTCAGCACCCTCCGCGCACTCGAGCACCAACGCTTCAGCCGCGCCGGCGATGAAATCGGCAATCACGGCATCAACTCCGATTCCTCGGCCCTCAATCAGGATGCCTGTCTGGCCGGTGGCCGCGAAGTTGGTACGAATGCCCTTGGCGCGCAGCCCGCCCAGCAGTTGGAGCTGCGTGGTCATCTTGCCGATGTTGCAATCCGTTCCGACGGTGAGCACCACCGTGGCCGACACGTCGCGCACGCGGCCGTTGGCCACCCGGAGCTTGGCCGGTGGGCGCCGAAGATCGTGAATGGCCACATTGTGCTTCGCGGCCAGTGCTGCGAGCTCGGGGACGTCGCTCACGAAGCTGTGCAGGCCGCTCCAGATTTCGAGACCGTTCTCGATGGCCCGGGCCAGCAACGCGATCCACGCCTCCGGCAATTGCCCGCCCGCCGGTGCGATTCCGATGAGCAGCGCATTCGGTTTCAGTGCCAACCCTTCATCGAGTGTTGCGACGACGGGTATGCGGCCACCGAAGCCGAGTACGTCCTGCGCGGTCTTCCCGGCATGCTGTGCGTCCAGTACGCCAACAACGTGATCGGGCGTGTACCGAATGCAGGCGTTGGCGGTCTTGGACTCCTCGGGAGCGAAGGAGCCGTCGGCGAGAATCAGGTAACGCAGGTCGCGGGACATGCGGCGCGCGGGGTCGTATTGGTGGGATGGGCACGGGATCGATGTCCCGCACCGCTCAGGGCGACAGCGAACGAACGGACAATCTACTCCCGGGTTCGCCGTCTGAGAAACAGCCGGATCGAAACGAAACGGCCGGATCCTGCATACTGCGGTATCGGGCCGTTTCCGTTCCCATCCGGTTGTCTTCTGGAACGCCAGACACAATGTGACTCGAGGCGCACTACTTGAACCACAGAGGGCACAGAGGGCACGGAGGGTTTGGTTTGCTTGCTGTTCCTCTGTGTTCCTCAGTGGCCTCTGTGGTAATGCCCTTTGTTTTGCCCGTCGCGCCCGCCTGTGGTAATAGCCTTTGTTCTCCCCGCCTCGCCGCCCTGTGGTAATGGCGGTTTGTTCTGCCCGTCGCGCCGCCCTGATGAAGGCTGCAAACGAAGAATATTCAAGTACTAGGCAGGTATCGCGACCGCGTGACGTTCGATCAGCCCGATGACGTCCGGTGCGGTGGTCGGAATGAACACCCCACCCTCGGACGCAGGAAGCCTGAGGATGACCGCGCGGTCTCGTGTGGTGCGCCGGAATCCCTGTCCTTCATAAATGCGCGACAGCAGGATCCTGCGAACGATGACCATCAGCACAGCGAGCCCCGGAACCGCGACAAGGAGACCGAGGGGCCCCAGCAGCTTTCCGATGATCAGGACGAACACGATGGTGAGTACGGGAGGAAGATCCACCTGTCGCGACATGATGTACGGCGACACGAGGTTTCCCTCCACCAGGTGGACAAACACGCCCAGCCCGATGACCCACAGTGCGCGCGATCCGCCGTCGGGGCCGGTGAGCACGAAGAGCGCCGGCAGCGTGGTCGCCAGGAGAGTGCCGAAAAACGGCACGATGGTAGCCAGGCCGGTGAACACGCCAAAGGTGAGCGCATAGGGCACGTGCAGCAGATACAACCCCAACGCCGTGAGCGTACCAAGGAAGGTCATGGTCAGCAGCAGCCCAACGATGTACGCGCGCAATGACGTCGCGCAATCGGACAGCACATCGCGAACGAAGTCACGATGGATGGGCGGGAAGAGCGCGATGAGCCACTCGCGATACAGCGCCGGGTGCAGCGTCAGGTACAGCGCCATCACAAGCACCGAGAAGAGGCTGACCATCACCTCGACGATGCCGAACACCTTGGGCATCACGTTGCCAAACTGCGACGAGATCTGCTCGTAGACCGCCTGAAGGATTCGGTGCTGGCCTGTTGGATATACCTCCTTCAGGGCCGGCACCTTTTCGGCCACCCTGTCGAGCGCCGTCTCCCAGCCCTCGATGTACACGGGCAAGACCTTGATCAGGTCTCTCGTCTGCGTGACGAGCGGCGGCACCAGCACCCAGAACAGGAGCGCGATACCACCGAACGTGACCAGCAGCGCGACGAGAAATGCCAGGCGCTCCGGCAGCCTCGCCCGGCGATGCAGGGAATCCTTCAGGGCGCCCAACCCGAGCGAAATGAGGATTCCCATGAACAGCAGCAGGAACACCTCGACCACTCGTGCTGACAACCACAACAGCAGAATCGTGAGGATGGTCGCCGCGAGGATTGGTGCGTACTTGAACTTTCGCTCGGCGGCGACCGGAATCGTCATCGAGGCTTCTCGTCTCCTGGTCGCGTAATTTCGGCGCCCACCGTTTCCTCGTTTCGCTCACCCGCACCCAACGCCTTGGCCGCCGGCGAGCTGCCGGCGCCGAGCATGCCCATCTTCTGCTTGAGCGCGAGCAACTGCGTATCCACGGAGATGGCCCCTGCACCGCGTTCGAGGGCCTTGAAATCACGCTGGAGCGTGTCGCCCGTGAACTCGTCCTCGATTTCCGCGGCCGCCTTGATCTGCCGTTCATTGGTCTCGATGCGCTCTTCCATCCGCGAGAACGCCTCGAACGCGCTCTTCTCGGACAGCGACGACATCGTCTCGGCAATGCGCTGCTGCGCTTGCGCGCGACGCTGGCGCGCCACGAGCAGGTTCTTCTTGCGCTTCGCCTCTTCGATCTTGTCGTTCAGGTCACGGAGCTGATTCTTCAGCTTGTCCGTTTCCATCTTGTGCTGCTCCCACGTCTGCTCCAACTGCTGACCATGGGACCCATGCTCGTTCTGGCGCATCAGCGCCTGCTTCGCGAGGTCCTCACGATTCTCCTGGAGCGCCAGCATCGCCCGACGCTCCCAGTCCTGCGCCTGCTTGTATTCGGCGTCGGCCTGGTCACGCAGTCGTTTCTCATCCGCGATGGCGGCGGCCACTTGCTGCTTGGCCTTCACCAGCTGGCCACGCATGTCGTCGAGAATCTGCGTGAGCATCTTCTCGGGATCTTCGGCCTTTGAAATGAGATCGTTGATGTTGCTCTTGAGGAGCGCGGAAAAGCGATCGAAAATGCCCATGGGTCAGCGAGCCTCTCTGAACGAGCCGAGCTCGCGCAGGTGCGACGCGAGCGACAGCGTCATGCTTTCGTAGCT
>JBDUCM010000082.1:0-22068 GCA_040003455.1 bacterium | reverse complement strand
GCCACTTCCGTGGCGGTGAGTGCGTTCGCGAACGCGGCGGTGACGCGCTGCATACGAATGCTGCGCTCCGCCGCCGCCGCCGTCCGGGCGCGCGCAGCCTGTGCGTCGCGCAGCAGCCGCGTGGCATCCACGGCGGCGCCGGCCCGGCGCCCGAGATCGAGCGCGAGGTTCAGGTCCCGCTGCGAATATCGACGGTCCGAGTCCGTCATGCAGAGCGTGAGCGCTCCAACCACGCGCTCCCGCGCGACGAGCGGCACGATGATGACAGCCCGAAAGCGCAACGCGCGCAGCAACGCGAGATGGCGCTCGTCGCGCGCTCCCATCGCCAGCAGTTCGTCGGGAAGGTCGCCGTAGTACACGGCCTTGCCACTCTTCAGGACTGAAGGCAACCCCGTCGTTTGGTTCCAGTCCTCGGGATACTCGTCCTGAAGCCTCTGCCCCAGGAGCATCATTGCCGGGTCCCGATGCACGAGGGCCACGCGCGTCAGTTTGGGAGGCCACACCAACGCCTCGGGCTCATCCAGCACATCCACCGCGCACCAGTCACCCAGCCTCGGCACCGCAGCGTGCGCGAGATTGGCCAGGGTTTCCGCATGTTCGCTCGACGACGCGAGCAGCAGACTCGCCTCTGCAAGGAAAGCCTGCTCTTGGCGCGCCTGCACCTGGTCGGTCATCTCCACCGCATACGCCAGTACTTCATACTCGGCGCCGTCGTCGGTGGGCAGGCGTTGCCACGAGAGATCCCAGAACGTGTCCTCACCGCGGCCACCATTCGGGGATCCCTTGGCGGCCACGCGGACTTCGCGATCCCGAAAGGCCTCGCCGGTTTCGTAGACGCGATCCAGAAAGGTGAGCAGGCCACGGGCCACGAATTCCGGAAAGACGTCGCAGAATCGCATCCCCAGCGCGCCGGGTCGTCCAATCCGCGTCTCCCAACTGGCATTCACGTACGACAGGACGTGATCCGGTCCGCGATAGATCGCGATCACGGCGGGAGACGTGTCGAAGATGCGGCGCATCCGCAACCGTTCCCGCTCCGCGGACTTGCGCGCCTCCTCTGCTTCGGCGCTGCGTTCGATGAGGTTGGCTGCCCGTGATTCCAGCTCGACCGTGTTGTCCTGCAACTGCTGGTTGATCAACTCCAGTTCGAGCCCCTGCGCCTGCAAGGTGCTGTTCTGCTCCTCGAGCTCCGATTGCAGGCGCCCTCGTTCGATCTCCGTGAGGATAATTGTCGTGACATCATCCACTTCGTGCAGCACGGCCTCGACGGTTCCGTCGGCTGTGACCAGGGGACGGCTGGACATTTCCCAGTGATGTTCCGAGAAGCCGCCGTCCGTGGTGGGGAGGTCATAGCGCTGAATGGGGAGCGCCACGCGTGCACGGCGTGCAATTGCCTGCTCGAGCGACCACCGAACGTTCAGGGCGCCACGTTCGTCGGTGGTACTCGCGCTTTCCGGAAAGGCGTCGAGCAGGCCACGGCCAACCAGAGCCTCGCGCGTTCGGTGCGTTACGGCAAGATAGGCTTCGTTGGCATCAACGATCGTCCAGCGCGGCGCGTCTGCCCGCAACACGATGCACGGGAGCGACGACTGTCGAAACGCGAGCGTCGGATCGAACGGCGCGCCTGCGCCGTTCGCATCCGATGCTGGTGACCCATCACCCTGTGAGGTCAATACTCTTCCTTCGCCGGTGGCTTCGGTTGTTCGGTGGTGGTTGACCGCTGGTTGACGTCGAGCGCGTTCCAGTTCAGCATCGCGTTCAGCATCATGGCGTAGCTGCCCTGCGTTTCGTAGCGCCACATGGGACGGATGCCGAACATGACGACATGTCCCTTCCCCACTGGCGCGTCCACCACTGCGGCGCGTCCAGCCATCTCGGCGCCGTTGTCCAGCAGGCCCGACACCAGCAACGAATCAGCGCGAGGGGTGAAGCGCAGGACTACTCGCGCGCGTTGAGCGTTGGCCTGCTTTTCGAGCATCGGATCCGCCGCATTCTGGGCCACCGCGCGGCTTGCGCTGTCGACGCCTTCTCCCTGTGGACCGTTCCCGGTTGCCACGGTGAACAGCGGCGCGGTGTTGAAGTACACCGAGAAATTCGGTTCGTCGTATCCATACAGGATCGGGCTGGTGCGGTCCATCGCCTGCGCCTTGAACACCGCGCCGCGCGCGAGCAGTCGCGGCGTCGCGGTGATCGATACGCTCGGCGCGAAGCCGAACTCCACCGGAAGACGGCTGGAATTGCCCTCGGTCACGAGGAGTCCCCCGCGATCCACGAAGGCCTTCAGCGCCGCCAGCCCATCGTAGCCGAGCCCTGGCCGAATGTCATCAGTGGAATCGATCACGCCGATGTTCGGGGTGAGTGGCGTCTTCTTCCACGGCACCGCCGGCCCGATCATGGGACGGCCGTTCACGATACCCGCGGGGGTCGCGCCCACATGGGGGAACAGTACGACGTCGTACTTGTCGAGCAGTCCCTTCTGCTTGAGGCTCTGGGTGGACATGTACTTGAATGGTACTCCCATCTCCTCGAGCGCGTGACGCACCCACCCTTCGTTTTGCGTCTCGATCCAGGTGTGCACAAATGCGATTCGCGGCAGCGCCAGGGTGTGAGCACGCACCGTCGGCGCCGCGGCCAGTGACGTGGCCTTCAGGCCAAGTTTCTTCACCGCATCAAGCGTGGCGGCGTTGCTCGTGAGGAGATACGTCCCTGCGGCGAACGTCGTGCCGTTGGCGACGAAGGCCGTGTCCGCAACGCGTACCTCGTTCTTGCCAACCTTCCATGGAAGTGTCGCCGACCGCCAATCTCCAATTGCGTTCACTGCGAGCGTTCCGCCTGTGCCATTCACGGCACCCTCAACCACGACGTCCGTCTTCAGCAACGTCATCGGCTTGGACAGGACGGCAGAATCGGCGATGGTGTGAACGGTCACGTGACGCAACTGGTCCAGCGACCAGCCAGTGTCGTCGTATGGCGAGGGATCATCCGGCCGGAAGCGCTGAAGCGCGAGGACCGTTCTGACGAGCGCCGTGTACGGCTGGTCCATTCGCACGATCCAGTCCCCGGCGTGCACCGTGGTGGTCATGGAGCGCGACCGCGTGGAGTCCCGCCGTGCACCGCCCGCACTATCTCCACTTGCCGCCGGGGCAGCACCGCCGCGTCCGCCGGCTGCGGGTGCTGCACCGGCCGCAGGACCAGCGCCACCGCCCACCAACCCTCGTTCGATCACCGCCGGCATGGCCGTGGCAGTGAAGTCCGCGGTGGCCACTTGCACTTCACTCCCGATCTTCCGGAAATAGTTGATCAGGTCGCCGGCCTCGGCCGCGCGCTTCTGGTCGTGCGGAATGACGAACGCGTACGGCGCCGAGCGCTGCCCGCGTTCGACCATGCGCGTGGCCTTGAGTGCGAAGTTCTCCATGAAGGTGTCATGATTCTTCGCCACGTAGTTGAGCGCGACCATCACGCCAGACTGCTGATAGTTGATGTTGCTGCGGATGCACCACTTCACGCCATTGACCGGCGGGTTGGGACGATCCCATTCCCTGGACGTCGCGTTGGGTTGGAGTTTCACGATCTGGCAGTCGGCGCCACCGGAGGTGTACGTCTCGTAGAACTTGCCGAGTGAGTTCCGGAACTGCGCAATGCCGAGCATGTAGTTGGGTGCCCATCCGTCGTAGAAGCCGTGCGTCCACACGCCGGGCAGGCCGCGCTTGGTGAGTTCCGTGATCTCCTGGTACGCGAGCGTGTGCCACTCGTCCACGACGATGGGATCGAACTCGTCATTGTAGGGACCGGTGCCGGTGCTGGTGTAGAGAAAGGGCACGGACTCGTGCAGGTCGTGCATGATGGTGGGATGCCAGAACAGGAAGCCGGTGTTCATGTTCTGTGTGAGCTTGATGCTCATCATGAGGCCATCGCGATTGTTGTCGTGCGCGATGTACTTGCCCCAGTACACGGTGGGGATGCCACCGCGGCCGAGCTTCAACGCCTTCTCTTCCTCGATCAGGTCAACGATGCGATTGCGTCCATCCACTTCGGTGGCGGGGGTGATGAGCGTGATGACGTGATCGCGAATCTCCTTCACGTAGGGAGAGTCCTCCACGGCCAGGCGATACAGCAGCTCCATCAGCATCTCTGGGCTGCCCGTCTCCGGGGCATGGATTGTTCCTGTGAGCCAGTAGAGAGGCTTGGACTCGTGAATGAGGCGCGCGCGTTCTTGCGCGGCCACCCCGCGCGGATCGGCGAGCTTGGCGGCCATGAGCCGGTAGTCGTCCAGATGCGCAATGGTCTGCGAATCGGAAACTGCGGCGATGATCATCTCGCGGCCTTCCTCGCTCATGCCGAGCGAGAACAGTTTGACGCGTGGTGACGCGGCGGCAACGGCGCGGAAGTACTTGTTGATGTCCTCGGTGCGCGAGAGCTTGCCGACGGTGCCGGGCACGTAGCCCAGGACCTTGAGCGGGGTGGGAACGGTGGCGGAGGCCGGGAGGTGATCGACCAGTTCGGTGGTGAACTTCCACATGGGGTCGGTGGGGGTCAGCTCGCGAATCTTCGCGGTGTACTCCACGTCGTTCGCCTGCTGCGCCCCGAGCGCACGCGTGTGGGAAAGGAGGGCCGCGCTCATCATCGAACCGAGAACGACGCGCCGAGCTATGACCATGTTCTGAACTCGCGGAGGGGGTGGCCGGCCTGCATGACGGCAGGGGCTCTGGGATTGGGTTGAGTCGCGCGGACGATGCGCTGACGGGCCAATCTACCTCTTTTGGCGGGTCCGCCGTGAGTGGCAGCGGGGCGCGCGCTTTACCGAAGCGGGCTTCGCGGGCGGTCCGGGGGTCATTTTGTGGTTGTCCAGGGTTTCGCGGAGGCGCCGCTGCGCGGGCGGCGGTGCTAGCTTTCGTGCATGGGTCAACGAGACAGCCGGCATCATCACGCGAAGCTGCGTCACAAGCTGGAGACGCAGAACGCCAGCCGCGCGCAGAAGAATGACGAGCTCGCGGAGCGGGTACCGCTCGCGGGATACGAAGAGCTCTACGAAATTTCGCGGTCGGGCCGGGTCTACTCGCGAAAGACGCGCGCGGTGCTGGTGGGGGGGTACCACTACAGCCCGTTTATCCGCATCACGGTTGCTGGGGCGGTCGTCACGCTCGCGAAGGACAAGGCGATCGCGGACAGTTGGGAGAAGGGCCAGGGCTAAACGACGTACCCAGGGTCGCGGACGCACCAGGTACGCTGGCGACGGTTTGGTTAGGGAGTGACAGGGCGGAGGCCCGCGTCGTCCACTTGGCAGGGGCTCACGCTTGTTGCTGGATGCCGACCGATTGGAGTGCAGGATGACACGATCCCTCATCGCCCTGACCGCGTTCTTTGGCGCAATGCTCCTCGCGCTCGTCGCGATGATCTTGACGGGTGGACCGCGTCATGCGCGCTCGTCCCCTGTGGTTTCCGCGGCCTCCATAAACGGTGAAGGCGGCGCGAGCCCGGTTCGCGCGAGGCCTCGAGTAGCTCCGCAAGGAGTTCCGACCGATCCGGCCGAGCCGGACCAACCCGCTTCAATGGGCATGCCGGCGAGCTACCGCGCGACCAACGCGCGAAACTTCGCGCGCATGCGGCTCAGGGAGCTCATGATGGCGGAAGAGTGGTATTACAACGAGACCAATTCATATACCACCGACCTGCCGAAGCTCCAATTGCCTCGCCGAACAGGCGACGTGGTGGTGCTGCGAATCACTTTTGCGGGGCCGGCGGGATGGAGCGCCGAGGCAACCCACCCGACATTGCCTGGCAAGAGTTGCGTGACCTATGCGGGACCACCGAATTTGTTGCCGCACATTCCTGAAACGCTCGTCGACCACACGCAGCCGCTGGGCGAACGCGATCTCGTCTGCGACAAGCCGTGATATTCATGTCGGGCGTCGCGAGGTACCTGTACCAAGTATGATCGTAACGTTTGGTGGGCACTGACAGGCCGGAACCGCACACGGGCACTCCGGATGGTGCTTGCGTACGCAGCGCGATGCGCGTCAGATTCGAGCTCCAACCCACCGCTGGACGAACAATGGCAGCACGCGCACGCCCGTTTCGATTGATGGCAGCACTATCCCTGTGTGCCGTTGCCTGGTTGCCGTCGGCGGCGCAACGGGTGCGCGGGGTCGTGCGTGATGCGCAGTCGTCTGCCGCCATCGCCGGCGCGGTGGTGAGCGCCCTCGATTCGCTTCGCCAGCCCGTCGCGCGAACGCTCACGGATGCGGCGGGCCGCTACGCAATGGAGCTCCCGGCCTCCGCAGCGATCATGCGTGTCATCCGCATTGGGTTCCAGCCACGCGTCGTTGCCCTTGCGCAACAGCACGAGGAGCCGCGTGTCGTCGACGTGGAGCTGTCGAAACTCGTCACGCTGCTGTCCACGGTTGACGTGAAGGATGCGCGACTCTGTTCGTCCGACGTGGATCGCGCAGGCGCGTTGTCGCTCTGGGAACAGGCCCGCGCCGGATTGCTCGCATCCGTGGTGGCGCGCGACGCGTCGCCTGCCACGGCATCAACCGTGACCTACGATCGTGCGATTCTCGCCGACAGCGGACGCGTGGTGAACCAGACCAGCCGCGTGCTCAACGGTGCGACGACGCGCCCCTTTGCCGCGAGTGCGTCCCCGGCGACGCTCGCCAAGCGCGGTTACTGGAGCGGGCCCGTTGCCGAGGAGCGATTCAGCGGACCTGATGCTGACGTCCTGCTGGACGACAGCTTTCCGGCTACGCATTGCTTTCGCATCGCGCAGGCCGACACAATGCACTCCGGCGCCATCGGGCTCGCGTTTCAGCCGACGCGCGGTCGCGACTCGGTGGTGGATGTGAAGGGCACGTTGTGGATCGAATCGGACGTGCCGGCGCTCCGGGTACTCGAATTCACGTACACGGATGCCGCCGGCAAGCTCGCGGAAGCAGGCGCCGGCGGCTCGGTGCACTTTCGCACGGCGCAGAATGGAGTGTCGTTCATCGATACGTGGACGCTGAATTTCCCGGTGATCGACAACACGCGGAGTGCCGTGGAGGTGCGGAACGGGCGCGTGGAATTCACAGGCCAGCGACGCGTTCCATTCGCACGGAGCGAGACGGGCGGAATCGTATTGCGCGCCGAATGGAGCGATGGCGCTCGCTATGACGCCGACATGCAGCCACTGACCGGTGTAGTGACTGATGCGGAGACATCCGCCGGTTTTGTGGGTGCGATGGTAGTACTCGAGGGTACACGCGACACGGTGGAGACCGACGCCAACGGGCGCTTCTCGATCTTTCCGGTGCTTCCCGGCCGGTACGAGGTCACCGCCGCCGACACTTCAGCGTCCGAGTATGTAGGCGCTCGCGTCAGCCGCCAACCGTTGGAGATCGTGAAGCGGCCCCCAACCGTCCGTCTCGCGCTAACGGGACGGATGGCGGCCATCAGGTCACTGTGCACTGGCTTCGACTATCCGCCTACCGCCTCGTTGTTGCTGGGCCACATAATCGATGCATCGGCGATCAAGAAGGCCGATCCCGTAGAGGTGGTGGCGGCGTGGTTTCACGACAGCTCAGCGACCGAACAGGAGACACAGACCATCCACGCCGATGCCGCGGGCCACTTCTCGGTGTGCGGCGTACCGCGCAACCAGACGCTGTTGCTCAGCGCCACTGCGAAGGGCGCGGACACAACGGACACCGAGCTGGTCATCGACTCCGCGACCCTGGTGGCAGCGATGGACTGGCCGGTGGCCTTCAAGGCAGTCGCGCCGTCAGCCAAGCCGCGCGGCGCGGTGCTTCGTGGGCGAGTGGCCGATGCGACCGGCGATCGTGCGGTACAGGGAGCGGAAGTCTGGCTGCCTGCGCTCAATCGCCGCACCACCACCGATGCGGACGGGCGGTTCGAGCTGCCCGGCATGCCGGCAGGCCAGCAACTCGTCCAGGTGCGCAGCATCGGCTACCGTGCCGAACGGAGCATCATTGCCGTTGCGGCGGGGCGGGAAACGACGCGCGACTATCGGCTTGTGCCTGCGGGCACGACGCTGGACACGGTGCGCACGACAGCCGTTGGCGGCCTGCGCATTTCACCGCAACTGAAGGAGTTCGATCAGCGGCGCGCCACCAGTGGCACCGGCTACTTCGTGGCAGACAGCGTCTTCAGGAAGCACGAGACCCAGACACTCGGCAGCGTCATCGTGAGCCACACCGCCGGCGTGATGATGTCACCGGGACGACTGGGCAGTTCCTTCCTCACTTCCACGCGGCGCGCATGCGGTGCGAATGCAGGCGACTGCAAGGCGTTCAACTGCTACGTCACGATCTTCATGGACGGGATCCTCTTCTATTCGGTTGCACGCGATGGCGTTTCCAACCCGCCTGATTTGAGCCGGTTCGACGTGTCGGACGTTGCGGGCGTGGAGTTCTATCCCGGCCGGTCGGCGACGCCGGCACGCTACCAGGGGAATGACCAAGCGGGCTGCGGAACACTCCTGATCTGGACGCGAGAGCATTGACCTTTAGGGAGTGACCGCGGCTGTTGTGAACGCCGTATCGCCCCCGGAGGGACGGCGGCCGCGCTACTTCTGCGCACGCTCCGCTTCGTTGCGCACGACCACGCCGCCCTTCATCACGAAGCGCGTGTGTTGGAGCACCTTGATGTCCGCGAGGGGATCGCCGCTCACGGCAATGATGTCCGCGAACTTGCCGACGCTCAGGCTCCCAACGCGCGCGCTCCAGCCCATCGCATCCGCCGCGTTCGTCGTCGCGGCGCGGAGGACATCAAGCGGCTTCATGCCCGCTTCCTGGTATGCCTGTAGCGTAAGCAGACTGGCCTCACCACGGGTCCGGCCCGGGGCGTTGTAATACTCGTCAGACCCGAATGCGACGCGAACGCCGAGTTTGATAGCGCGCATCAGGCGTTCTGCATTGGCCTTGGTGAATCCCTGGGCTTGCGCCAGTCGCTCCTTGCGCTCCTCTGGCGTTGGCGGCGCGGAGACGCCGTCAACATAGAACTCCGCCGGATAGTCCGTGGCTACGAGGTAAATCCCCTTCTCGGCCATCATCTTCAGTACGGCGTCGGGAACGGAATACGCGTGCTCGATGGTGGTGACACCCGCTTCCGCCGCGATGCGGGTAGCTGTGTCGCCAATGGCGTGCGCGGCCACTCGCCTGCCGACGCGGTGGGCCTCTTCCACTATTGCCTTCATGGCGTCGAGCGACACCACGCGCGGCCCGGTATTCACGATGACCTTGATCACGTCGGCCCCGTCGTAGAAGGCCTGCTGCACCGCGCGCCGAGCGTCGTCCGCGGTACTGATGACAACGTACTCCTGCTCCACCAACTGTTGAGCAGCCGGCTGGAGTTGGCCGAATTGCCCGCCCGCCGCCGACAGCGCGCGCGTGGACGCCTGCATCCGCGGGCCGCTCACCCAGCCGGCATTGATGGCGTTTCGCAGGGCGACATCGCCATTCCATCCGGAATTGCCGACATCGCGCACACTCGTGATTCCCGCCTCGAGATCCTCGCGGCCCATCTTCGCCCCCAGCAGCGCGCGCGCCGCGGGGCTCATGGTCGCAACAGTCAACAGCATGTTCGGGTCGTCGCCGTCCAGCTTGCCGTCGTAGTTCTGAAGGAGGTGGGTGTGGACGTCGATCAACCCGGGTAGCAGCGTGACATTGCCCAGGTCCACGACGCGAGCTCCCGCGGGTACGGGGAGGCCACTACCCACGGCGGTGATCCTGCCATTCTCGATGAGCACCACGGCATTTGTAGTCACTGCGCCGGTTGACGGCTCGACGAGGCGGCTGGCGCGGACGGCGGTGACGGTTGGCGCCGGCCCCTGTGCGGTAGCGGGATGGGCGGTGACGGTAGCCACAAGGGCGGAAGCCAACAGGCGGTAGTTCATGTCAGGTCTCAGTTCTCAGGTCGGTACGAGGGGGTCGGCGCACGATCCCTCAACGGCGTACAAGGGGTGTTTCGTACATGTACTCGGAACCTGGTGCCTCTACACGGGCGACCAGGTGGGTGTCCCCACGCGTACTGGGTAGTGCATATCCCGCGGGTGGGACCTGTAGAAGGCTCGCGGGCGGACTTCCCCCTGACAATCGTATCTGCTGGTTCCTGCCCGACGCCAACTGATTTCCTGCCAATTGCCTTACTATTCATCATGGCCGAAAAAGAAAAGAAGAAACCCAAATACGATTCCAAGCGCGCGTGGGCCGAGGCCCGTGCGCTCATCTGGGTGCATCGCCGGTCGGTGTCGATCGGATTGGCGCTCATGCTCGTCAGCCGAGCGGCGGGATTCGTCCTGCCGTCGAGCAGCAAGTGGCTCATGGACGAGGTCATTGCCAAGCACCGCGTAGATCTGCTGCTGCCCCTCGCGCTCGCGGCTGGTGCGGCCACGTTGATCAACGCGATCACGTCCTTTGCGCTCTCGCAGGTGGTGAGCGTGGCGGCGCAGCGGGCCATCTCCGAGTTGCGTGAGGAGGTTCAGGCGCACCTTGTTCGACTGCCGGTGCGGTACTTCGACAGTACGAAGAGTGGCGTACTCATTTCGCGCGTGATGAACGACCCGGAGGGGATTCGCAATCTCGTTGGAACCGGGCTCATTCAATTGGTGGGCGGGCTCATTTCCGCCGTCGTCGCGCTGGTGGTGCTGTTTTGGCTGAACTGGCAGCTGACGCTCGGCACCGTCGTCTTTCTCGCGATCTTCGCCACGAGCATGTCCGTGGCGTTCCGCAAGTTGCGTCCGTTGTTCCGGGAGCGGAGCGTCATTACTGCTGACATCACGGGCCGGCTCGCGGAGACGATCGGTGGCATTCGCGTCATCAAGGTGTACACGGCGGAAGAGCGTGAGCGGGTGATTTTTGCGGGAGGCGTGAACCGGCTGTTCAAGAACGTCGCCGCCACCATCACCGGAACATCGGCAACGACGGCGATGTCCACCGCCGTGGTTGGATGCATTGGTGTGTTGCTCATGATCTTCGGTGGCCGGGCGGTTCTCGCCGGCACCATGACGGTGGGTGGGCTGATCATGTATCTCATCTTCATTGGACTCGTCACCTTTCCACTCGTGCAGATCGCGAGCATTGGCACGCAGTTGACCGAGGCGCTCGCGGGACTGGATCGCATTCGCGAGTTGAAGGACATGGCCACGGAAGATCAGGAGGACGCGCACAAGGCGACGGTGCCCGTGGTGCGCGGCGACGTGCGCTTCGAGAATGTCTGGTTCGAGTATGAGACGGATGTCCCCGTGCTCAAGGGGGTGAACTTCGACGTGGCCGCCGGCACGACCACGGCGCTGGTGGGATCGAGTGGTTCGGGCAAGAGCACGCTGATCTCCCTCGTCATGGCGTTCGCTCGGCCGCAGCAGGGGCGTATCCTGCTGGACGGCGCCGACCTCGACGGACTCAAGTTGCATGACTATCGCAGTCACCTCGGCGTGGTGATGCAGGACAACTTCCTGTTTGACGGGACCGTTCGCGACAACATCGCGTTCACGCGGCCTGATGCGACGGATGCGCAGGTGCTGGAGGTGGCGCTCATCGCGAACGTCGACGAGTTCGTGCGCGGCTTTCCGGATAAATACGATACGATCGTGGGAGAGCGTGGCGTGAAGCTGTCGGGCGGACAGCGCCAGCGCGTCGCGATTGCGCGCGCCATCCTCGCGGATCCGCGCATCCTCATTCTCGATGAGGCCACGTCGTCGTTGGACAGCGAGAGCGAGCAGATGATTCAGGAAGGGCTGCGTCGTTTGCGTGCGGGGCGCACCACGTTCGTGATTGCGCACCGGCTGTCGACAATTACCAGCGCGGACCAGATCCTCGTGCTCGAGCATGGCGAGATCGTGGAGCGCGGCACGCACCGGGAGCTGATCCAGCACAGTGGGCGGTACCGCGATTTGTATGAGCGGCAGCACCGGCTGGAGGATGACCGGTTTGTGAATCCGGGCGAGGATCCGGTGCCCGAGCAACACTCTGGGAGTCCTGCCAGGATCTAGGGGCGTTGTCGTTGGTCGGGAGTATTGGGTAGCGAGGCTTGATGACGGCGGGGTGGGCGGAGTGGACGCGAGGCAACTACGTCCGTACGCCGTGAAAGCAGCCCACGGAATACGGATATTCCCGGGTCATGTGATAGTGATACATCGTCTGCGACTGTCCGTCCCATGGAATGGCATGGGTGTGTCCGTGACAGGCGTCGAGATCGGCGTTGGCAAGCCGCCGACCGCCCTCGCCCAACTGACCGAACACCCCGTAGCCGTCCAGCGCGTAGCCGATCAGGTCACTGTGCTGGCTCTGCGACTCCGCCACATCGTGGAGGCAGGTGCTCCAACTGTGATAGTGATACTGCCCCATTCCCTGCGGATGGCCGGCGCAGCGGTCCTGCACCTCGTGCGCGGCGGCGTCGCGTCCCGCGCCGTCGAGTGCGTTGTAGAGCGCCGCGCCGCTGGTCGTAAATCCGATGAGTCCCTGAGGAACGCAGGTTGGCGCAGCCGCTGCCTGTGGCGACGCGGCCAGTCGAAGCAGGATTGTCTGTTCGGCGATGGGGTTTGGATTGCCGTCGTACTGATGCACGGGATCTGAGCGGTCAATCGGAAACACACCCGTTGCGTGTGACGGCAAATTGTTGGCGCTCACGATCCGCTCTGCGCCGACGACGGTGATGGATACGTGACTGTTCGGCCAGAGGACCTCGCCCTGGACGGTGGGCTTGCTCGTCTGATTCCACGTTGATCCGGCAATCCACGGCGCCGAACCCAGCGGCGCGCCATTGTTGCCGAACGTGGTCTGGCAGGAGTACACGTAGCCAACGCGCGGCGAGGTCGAGATGTTTCCGTCGCCCAGGGGGAGGGCCGTGAGCTCCGGCACGACTGCCGGGACGGTTGGCGAGCCGGGAGGCGTTGCGGCCGTCGGTGGTGCGCCGCCGCACGCAGCGACGATGCCGAGCAAAGCGGCGCGCAGCAACCCAAGACCAGCCGAATTCCTTGACCACGACCGCCTCATGGAAGCTCCGCCTGATGGGATGGGCAGGTATGCCCTTACTCAGCGGACGGCAGGCCGGACTCGAACGTTAAGGATGGACACAGGAGCCCACTACTTGCCGCCAGCCTTCCGAAACTGGTCAAGCCCGTTGGCCTTGAGGCCGTACTTCGGCTCCAGCGCTGCGTGACACTGATTGCAGCTCTTGATCTTCTTCTCCTTCATGAACGCCTTCATCACGTTGTTGGCCTCGTGTTGGCCACCCTTGGCACACGCCTCCTTGACGAGTTCCGTCTGGAATGTGGTGCTGATGCAGGCGGGTGGTGCCTTCGCGGCCTGCTGGGCATTGTGGGCCGCAGCCGAGCCGGTGGCAATCGTCACCGCGGAGGCAGCGGCCAGGATGCTACCAAATACGAGTTTCGACATGGGAAGGACGATCCGTGGTGAGAGTCGTGAAGGGTCCGCGGGACCAAGGTATTCGTGACAGACTTGTGCAGCTGCCTTGGCATCAGCAAGGCTCCCTATACGGCAGCGGGCAGCAGCGCGACAGCACGGTTCAGCGGCCACCGTGGCGGCGCCAAGAGCGAACAATGCCCACAGGCGCCAAGGCTGTAGCGCACAACAGTATCGCACCTCCAGTGACGCTACGAGTTCAGATCGTTTGGCATGAACCAGTGAACGTGACCGCAGTCACTACAGATATAGCAAAATGCTACTCGCTGTGTGAACCATTCAAGGCCAAGAAGACTCGCACCTGCACCATTCATCGCGACCGTGCGTTGGAAGAACGTCTGCGTCCCGCAATGATGGCACGCGAGTGCGCGGTTGCAAATGGTTACTGCCTCAGGTTTGTCGGCCATTGTACCTCCGTCAGGGTCTGCATGAGGCCATCACCGGAGTGTCCCTATCCACTTCCGCCATGGCCCTGGAGCGTTTCCGAGATCTTGCCCCCGGAGCTTAACCAAGAGATCATGCGCTGGTTTGGCCACCTCGCTTGACGAGACCTCCAAGAGGGCAGTGAGCACCTCGCCGCCACCTTTCAGGAGGCCTGCTGCCGACCGCTGATCGACGCCGGTCCGGAGGAGGACATCGATCACGGGTATCAGGGCAGGCAGCGCAGTGCCGTCCAGCACATTGCGAATGACTGGAGCGACTGGAGCCCAGTCAACAGGTCTCGGATGCCGAGCGCTCATCACCTGCAACGCTTCTTGTGCGATCCCGGAGTCGAGCCACTGATGGTCCTCCACCGCCGCCATCAACAGGGCGCGCCACGCTTCCTCGCGATCGGGATATCGCGAGAGGATAAGGATGGCCACCGAGCGATCGGGGTTGCTGGGTGACTGGTCGAGAACGTGGATGGCCTTGGTAAACCCGCTGTTTGTGTGCTCGTGTGCCAGGAGCTGGGTCATCGCCGCCCAGTCGAGCGAGTCACGGACCGATTGCCCTCCTGGAATCGCAGAGGAGTCCTGTCGGAGATAGGCCTGATAAAAGTCGAGAAACACGGGAACGTCGGCAAGAAAAACGTGTGTCACCGGTCGCCACTCCTCGTAACGGGGGGTGTTGTCGATAGCGCGGATGACCGGGTGAACGCGCGCTGAATCCTGAGGCTCGCGCACGAGCACGATCATCGTCCCGCGGCGCGTTGTGTCGGTCTCGCGGATGTCCACGGTATCGAAGCCGACAATGTTCGCATCGGCGAAACCCAGCTTGTACCGCAGATTCGCGATACACGCGTGCGAGGCCAAACTCTCTCCCGGGGCATATTTGGCGAGTGAGTCGCTGATCATCGGGAGCGACCAGCGGCGCAGGCCAATCACCTCAACTGTCAGGCCCGGCGCGAGCGCAGCTCGAACCACGGGCCGAACGGGCGGGTCGGAACATCCCGCCAGCCAGCAGCACACCAGGACGGCGGCGGCGCATCTCGTCATGGAGGGGCGTATGGAGACGCGAGCGCGGGCGCGGAAGCCGCACGAGCAGATGGCGCCGTGACGCACAACGGCCGCCTGGTAGCACGTATGGCGCGAAGTGGCCAAATGGACTCTCACTTTCAACGATGTGCCTGGTTGCCTGATGACCTGTAGAATACGTCTCCATACACGGTGGCGCGAAGGAATCCGAGGACTCCTCCAGGGCCAACCGCGAATTCTCCCATGTGGCACATCATGCAGGAGCGTGGGCCTCGTCAGGAAAAATGATCCTCCCAGAGCAAACAGCCTGCCTGGCCCTTGTGTGCAGCGGCGCAGCCTTGGGGCTGTTCAGGATGTGGGGACACGGCGCCGATACTGTGAGTATCCAGTGGCACTCCATTCGCACGCATGCCCGACAACATACTGATCGTCGACGATGATCCCGGCACGATCCGGCTCATGGCGCGGATCCTCAAGGGAGTGGGGCACCTCCGCTTTGCCACGCGCGGCGCCGAGGCCCTTCACTGCATGAGTGAATGCGTTCCGGATCTCGTGTTGCTCGACGCCGAAATGCCGATGATGAGCGGATTCGACACGTGTGCGGCCATGAAGGCCGATCCCGCGCTACGCGACGTGCCAGTCATATTCGTCACCGCGCATGGTGACGAGGCACTTGAACTTCGCTGCTTCGAGCTCGGCGCTGCTGACTTCATCACGAAGCCGGTTCGGGAATCGCGTTTGCTGGCGCGGGTGAAGACGCAACTGCGGGTGCGGCAACTCACCGCCCAATTGCGACGCCTCTCCACAACCGACGCGCTCACGGGCATCGCCAACCGGCGGCGCTTCGACGAGGTGATGGGCAGCGCGTGGTCTCGCTGTCTCAGGGGCGAGCCCGTAACGCTGGTGCTCCTGGATGTGGATCACTTCAAGCTGTACAACGATCATTACGGGCACCCCGCGGGCGACGCATGCCTCTGCCTGGTTGCCGAGGCTCTCACGCACGCATGCGACCGCAGCAGGGATCTCGTGGCCAGATTCGGCGGCGAGGAGTTCTCGGTCATCCTCCCGCATACACCACGAGAAGAGGCCCGCGCGGTTACGCAACGACTCCTCGATGCGGTGGCGGATGTACGCATTCCGCACGCGGCGCCATTTGCGGGCCCCATCGTGACGGTGAGCGCGGGTGCTGCCTCGTTCGACCAATCGAGCCCATGCTGGTCCACCGGGCACATGTCGGTGCGTACCGACCCGGCGCGCGCCGTGACCGAAGCGGAGCTGCTCATTGCCGCCGACCGCGCGCTCTATGCCGCCAAACAGCATGGTCGCGCGCGGGCGTACTATCTGGATGTCGCTGACTTTGACCGTCCCGACCGAGCCACGGCGCTCGCGGTGTCTCCTGCGGCAAATCTGCCGTGCGTGGCATGACGCGGCGTTGGACGCGGCAGCCCATTGCGGCCGGCGTTGCAACCTTCCTGGCTGGCGGAGCAATCGCCCTGAGTGTGGGTTGGCTGCAGGCGCATCGGAACGGCATCGCCGCGGTGCAGCGCTTCGACACGCAGGCGCAGCGTGTGACCGATGACATCGCCAGCCGGCTGCGCATCTATGAGTATGGGCTGCGCGGCGCGCGGGGCGCGGTGTTGGCTGCGGGGGTCGATCACATTGATCGGCAGACGTTTGGCGTGTACAGCGCCTCGCGAGACCTCAAGACCGAGTTTCCCGGCGCGCGTGGTGTTGGCATCATCAAGCGCGTGCCGGCGCGGGAAGAGGCGTCCTTCGTGGCCGTCATGCGCCAGACCGGTTCGCCGGCGTTCGCGGTGCGCGCGCTGGCACCCAATGACGGCGACCGGTTCATCATTCAGTACGTCGAGCCGGAAGTGTCAAATGCCGAAGCGATTGGTCTGGATATCGGCTCCGAAGAGAGCCGCCGCTCCGCCGCCATGGCCGCTATCCGCACTGGCGCGGCGACCATCACGAAGCCACTGACGATTGCACAGGCATCAGCGGCGCACGGGCGATCATTTCTTCTGCTGCTCCCAATCTTCCGGCCCGGGGCGCTCACGGACACCCCCGGCGCGCGCGACCGAGCCGCCACCGGATGGTCATTTGCGCCGCTCGTGATCGACGACGTGCTGCGCAACGTATCCCTGGGCGCCGAGGGGCTGGCGCTCACGTTGCGCGACGTGGGGGCGGCCACACGGCAGCCGTTCTTTGTCTCCGATGGCAGCGTCGCGCCCGCCGCTCGCGGCCTCGCGCGTCGCATAACGATTCCGGTATTCGGACGCGCGTGGGAGGCGGAGCTCCGCGCCACGCCTGCGTTCTGGAACGGGCTCGATCAGTTCGATCCGCGAGTGGCCGTGGTCATCGGCCTCGCGATCGCCCTCCTGATCGGGGCACTGGTGACACTCTACGCGAGGATGGTGGATCGGGAATGGGAGGTCCGCCAATTGAGCGAGACCATGACAGCCATGGAGTTGGGGGAAGCGAAACGAGCGGAGCGCCTCGCACGCGAGCTGAGTGCAGACCTGGAGGCGCAGGTCCTTGAACGGACCGCGCTGCTCGATGCGGCGCGCCGCGATCTGCAAGCCATTCTGGACGCTTCGCCGTTGATGATCGGCTACTGGGACAAGCACCTCACCAATCGCATGGCAAATCGCGCCTATGCGTCATGGTTTGGCCTGACCAGCGAGTCCATACGCGGTCGCTCCTATCGAGAGTTGCTCGGGCAGGAGCACCACGACGTCAATCGACCCTTCGCCGACGCGGCGTTGCGGGGGGAGCCGCAGTTTTTGCTGCGCTCCTCAGCCAGGCCGGACGGGACTGGCGTGTTGCACTCACAGTCGCAATACGTGCCCGATGTCGTGGATGGCAAGGTCCGCGGGTTTCACGTGATCGTCAACGACATCAGCGAACTCACGGAAAGCCGCCTGAAGCTCGCAGCCGTGGTGCGGGAAAACGAGGCACTCCTTCGCACCCTTCGGCAGCACGCCATTGTCTGTGTCGCCGATGCGGATGGGCGCATCATTGATGTGAACGACAGCCTGTGCCGCATTTCCGGATATGCACGCGAGGAGATGCTGGGGCGGAGGCTGCGCGACGTGATAGCGGCGGCGGTGACGCCGGACCGCATTGAGGACGTAACGCTGGCCATCTCCGGCATGGAACCATGGCGCGGAGAAGTCAGTGCAACGGCCAGGGACGGAACGCTTTATTGGCTGGACACGGTGACTTCTCCGTTCTTCGACGAGAACGGCAAGGTCGAGAAGCTTGTGTCGATCAGCACGGACATCACCAGCGCCAAGCGTCTTGAGCAGCAGCTTCGTTTCAGCCAGGCGCTGCTCGATCGAGCCGGCGAAGTGGCTGGCATTGGAGGATGGGAGCTGGACCTCAGGACGGGCGCGCTCACCTGGTCCGCGCAGACGTATCGAATTCGCGAGGTGGGGCCCGAGTTTGTGCCGACAGTCGAAAACGGCCTCGCCTTCTATGCTCCGGAGACCCGGGCGCTCATGGAGGCGGCCATGAACGCCACTATCGCGTCGGGCGAATCGTGGGATCTGGAAGTCCCGCTCATCACGGCAACCGGGCGGTCCATCTGGGTCCGCACGGTGGGCACGGCCGACTTCGATGGTGGGAAGGCCATCCGGCTCGTTGGCGCGATCCAGGATATCTCCGCTCGCAAGGAGGCAGAGGCCGCGCTCGAGCACGAGCGGCACCTCTTTACCTCGCTGCTGGATACGGTGCCCGACTCGATCTACTTCAAGGACACCCACTCCCGATTTCTTCGCATCAACCGCGCCCTCGCGAACCACCTTGGCCTCGACGATCCTGCTGACGCCATCGGCAAGTCCGACGACGACTTCTTCGCGCCCGAGCATGCGCGAAAGGCGGCGGAGCTGGAGCGGCAGATCATGGAAACGGGAACCCCCATCCACGATCAGGAGGAACACGCGGTCTGGCTGGACCGGCCCACCACGTGGAGTGTCTCCACGCGGATGCCACTCCACGACCACACCGGGCGCGTGATGGGCACGTTCGGCATCGGGCGCGACGTCACCTCTCGCAAGCGCATGGAACTCCAGTTGCAGCGCTCCAACGATCGCATGGAGCTTGCCGCGGAAGCCGGGCATCTGGGCATTTGGGAATACGAGGTGGGTACCGACACGCTCACGTGGGACGATCGCATGTTCGAGATCTATGGCACCGCGACCGGGCGCGGGCCGGTGCCGTATGCCGTGTGGGCGGACCGGCTGCATCCCGAGGATCGCTCCCGTGCCGAGGCTGAAGTCGCTGCCGCCGTTTCGGGCGGCGCGCCGTTCGACACCGAGTTCCGCATTGTGCGTCCCAACGGTGACGTTCGCTACATCAAGGCTGCCGCGCTCGTTGCGCGGAGCGACGAAGGAATCGCGGTACACCTCACCGGCGTCAATGTTGATGTCACCGAGCAGAAGCGCGCCGACCTGGAACTCATGGAGACGTCGTCGCTCCTGCGCACCGTGCTGGCATCCGCCTCGGAGGTTTCGGTCATTGCCACGGACGCAAATTCCGTCATCACAGTCTTCAACAGCGGCGCGGAGCGCATGCTGGGGTATCGGAGCGAGGAAGTGGTGGGCCTGGTGACGCCGGCCGTCCTTCACGACGCAGATGAGATGCGCGCACGGTCGGTGGAGCTCACCAGGCGGCTCGAGCGCCCGGTGGAGGGCACAGCGGTATTCACCGACCCCGCAGTGCTGTCAACAGCGCGCGAGTGGTCGTACCTGCACAAGAACGGCCGTCGCATTACAGTGTCGCTTGTGGTGACCGCCATGCACGACGACCAGGGACGCATACTCGGCCACCTGGGCATCGCGCACGACGTCACGCGACAGAAGGATGCCGAATTGTCGTTGCGCAAGGCCGTGCACACGGAACGGCGGGCCAACCAGGCGAAGAGCCAGTTCCTGGCGAACATGAGCCACGAAATTCGCACGCCGCTCAACGCGGTGATCGGCTTGTCGTATCTGCTCGGCCGCACGACGCTGGATCCCAAGCAGGCAACGATGCTTGGCAAGATCTCAATTGCCAGCAAGTCGCTATTGGGCGTGATCAATGACATCCTCGATCTCTCCAAGATCGAAGCCGGTGAGCTCATCATCGAGCGTGTGGCGTTCGACGCGCGGACGCTGCTTCGCGATGTATCCGAGGTGATGTCGGTGAATGCGGAGGCGAAGGGCATCGACTACAGCATCACCGTTGATGCGGACGTCCCCGAGACACTGGAAGGTGACCCGACGCGTCTCGGGCAGATCCTGACGAACCTCGTTTCCAACGCCGTCAAGTTTACGGAAGTGGGCGGCGTCCATCTTACCGTGCGGCCGATGCCTGGCGGGTCGGATACCACGTCGTTGCGATTTGCCGTGCAGGACAGCGGCATCGGGATTTCCGCCGACGCACAGGCACGCCTGTTTGCGCCATTCGCCCAAGCCGATGCGTCAACCACCCGTCGGTTTGGCGGCACGGGTCTCGGCCTCTCGATCGTAAAGCGGCTCGCGAACCTCATGGGTGGTGATGTGGGGCTCACGTCGGTGCCCGGTGCTGGCAGCGAGTTCTGGGTCGTGTTGCCCCTGGGCCAGGCAACGACGAGCACGTCATCAAAGCGCGATGCAACGCCGCCTGTGCGCGATGATGAGGGGTTGCAGGGCCTGCGAATTCTTGTGGTGGACGACAGCGACGTGAATCGCGAAGTCGCCCAACGGATTCTCGAGCTCGAGGGTGCGAGCGTAACGCTGGCCAACGATGGCCAGCAGGCCATCGATCGCTTGCGCGCGACGCCGCGTGCCTTCGATGTTGTCCTGATGGACGTCCAGATGCCGGTGGTTGATGGCAATGAGGCGGCCCGCACGATCCGGAACGACTTGGGCCTCGTGGAGCTCCCCATCATTGCCCTCACCGCGGGCGCGATGCAAAGTGAGCGCGCGCTGTCCACCGTGGCTGGCATGAATGCGTTCGTGACCAAGCCCTTCGAGCCGCGCGTGCTCTTGCGCACCATTCGGGAGCACATTGACGGCATCCGGAGTCGGGTTGTCGAAGTGCCTGCTCCTCCACACACAGGGTCCACGCCGCACGGGCGAACCGGCATGGCGGACATCAAGGACATCCCAGGCATCGACTACGGCAGTCTGGGCAAGACGTTGCGAGGGGACAAAGCGCTCTTCGACTCGCTGCTGTCGCGCATGCTTGCGGAGTACGCCACGTTCGAGGTTCCCACGGAACCGCTTGCCGACGAGGCACTTCGAGCGTTCGGTATGCGGATGCACAAGCTGAAGGGAACCTCAGGAACGCTTGGCGTGATGGAGATTTACCGTATGGCGGGCGAGGCGGAGCAATCGTGCATGGCGGGCGACGGCGTTCACGCCAGAGTGCTGGCGGAGACGATCGTGCAAGCGCTCGTCGCCCTTCGCACCGCGGTGAGCGCCGCGGCAGTCAGCGCCGGCGCGGGTGTGAGCGATGTGGCGCCCGTTGCGCAGAGTGGGGCTGGTGCGCAGCGCCGAGACGTCGCCCTTGAAGTGCGCGCGCTCGTACTGCAACTCCGGGAGCGTGATCTCGATGCACTGGAGCAGTTCCGGGAAATCGCGGATGAGCTTCGGGTGCGGATGGGCAACGAGTCATTCGAGCGTGTGTCGCAGCACGTTGACACCCTGGAGTTCGATGCGGCCGCAATGGAGCTGGCGCTGCTGCCCGACTAGGTCGGTCTGGGTGACATCCCCTCATATCGGTGCAGAGATCGGCCATGTGCGTTAGCGCGACGGACAGACTGCCCGCCCGCTCCGCGTCCGGTTCCGTCGGCATTCTCGGCGACGGTGCGATTGAGGGCGCGAAGCACGCGGGCGCGCTCCTCGGGAAGGCGCTGCTGGAGATGCGTGCGCTGCTGCTGGGGTGAGCACCACGGGACCTCTGCGTGAGTGGTCTCGCGGCCGGGTAGGCACATGCAAGACTGATTCCGGAGGTTGGCACGAGGATCGCCGCGTCGCCGCCTGCGTCCAGGCCCTGCGTGACGGGAGGAAGACCCTGGCGTGAGAAGGGAGGGATCGGTAGGCACAAGGTCAGGCATCAGCCACCAACCGTACCATTCCTCTAGGGCCAGGCGACAGCGTCCCTTTGAGGCCGGCCTTTTCGAACTCCGCCAGCACATCGGTCGGCCGCAAGCGCAATTTCCTGTATGAACT
>JBDUCM010000232.1:0-6602 GCA_040003455.1 bacterium | reverse complement strand
CCCACACGCGCATGAAGTCCGCCTTCTTCTTCGAGAGGACGACCGAGCCCTCCTGGTCCTCCAGGTGCTCGAGCAGGACTTCGACTTCATCGCCGATCTTGAGGTCGGGGAAGTCCTTGAACTCTTCGAGGGGAACGCTGCCTTCCGACTTGAAGCCGATGTCGAGCACGACCATGTTGTCGCGGATCTCGAGCACGTGGGCCTTGACGATTTCGCCTTCGTCGATGGAGGCCATGGTGCCGTTGTACATCGCCATCATCGTCTCGAGTTCGTCGGACGAATAGCCTTCGTCGTCTACGAGCTCGGGGCGGAGGTTGGCCAGCGGACGGAGTTGGGCGCGCTGCTTGTCCCGCTTTTCGCGGGCAGTAAGCGCGGTGAGGGTGGCTTCGTAGTCGAGCTCAGTCATACCTAGAGTTGATCTCCAAATCGCGGAATATTTTCGCTCGCCGCAACGAGTCAAAAGGGAACCAAAGTTGCCGGAGTGGCGGACGCGCATTCGGCCCCCGGACCATTGGTCTGGCGGCGCGAAAACGCTGAGCCTTAAAACATACTCGCGACTGGCGCGAGCGTCAACCTTAAGTGACGGGCGGACGGTGACTTACAGCGTGGGCCAGGGCGACAATCCGCTCTACCTGCTCAGCCTGCGTGAGATACGTGGTGTCCAGCAGAACGGCATCCTTGGCCTGCACCGTCTGCGTGGCGTCCCTGGCGTCCCGCTGCACGAGGACGTCGGTCTCTTCCGCAACCTCCGCGTCGGTTGGCCGGCGGCCCAGGCGCTGGGTCAGTCGCCGCCGGGCCCGTTCCCACGGATCAGCCACCAGAAAGACCTTGAGCGCCGCACCCGGGAACACCACCGTCCCGATGTCGCGCCCGTCCACCACCACGTCATGTGATTCCGCCGCCTGGCGCACCTGTTCGTTCACCCAGACGCGCACGTCCGGCATGCTCGCCACGCGTGATACCTGCGATGTGACCGCGTGACCGCGCAGCTCCTCGTCGCACGGTTCGCCGTCGATCAGCGCCGCGAATGAGCTGGTCTCAGGGCGAAGGGACACCCGCGCGCCATGCGCAACTACCGCGTTGCCAGTCCACTCCGCGTCCGCAGGCACGTCCCGAAGCATGGCCGCCGTCAAGGCGCGATACAACGACCCGGAATCCACATGACGAAAGCCCAGGCGCTGCGCCACCCACTGCGCCGTGGACGACTTGCCGGACGCCGCCGGCCCGTCGATCGCAATGACGGTCGTGACCGGCACGCTCACGCCGTGACCGCGCGAAGATCGTCCCAGAACCGTGGATACGAGACGGCCACGCAATCCCGATCATCGATGGCGATCTCGTTTCCAGGTAACGCCGCCAGGATGCCGAACGCCATCGCGAGGCGATGATCGCCGTGGGTGACCACCGTGCCGCGCAGGCGCGGGTTGGTGCCGGTTACCACGAACCCATCCGGCAACTCCGCGGCGTTCGCGCCGAGGGCCTTGAGTGCATCCACCACCGTGGTGATGCGGTCGCTCTCCTTCACCCGCAACTCGGCCGCACCGGTCACTCGCGTCTCGCCCTCGGAATACGCGGCGACACACGCCAGCAACGGCAACTCGTCGATCAACGTGGGAATGGCTTCCGCGGCGATGTTCACTCCCTTGAGCCCTGCCCCGGCGGCAACGCGCACGTCGGCGACCCATTCGCCACCGCGCAACACCTTGTTCTCCAGGTCGATGGACGCACCCATCTCCGCCAGCGCCGCGAGAAAACCGGTGCGCGTCTCGTTGACGCACACGTCGCGCAACAACAGTTCTCCACTGGGAGCCAGGGCGGCGAGCCCCGCGAAAAAGGCCGCGGACGACGGATCACCGGGCACGCGAAGATCCAGGGGCGTGAGCGACTGCCCACCGAAAAGGAGCACCGCCTCATCGTTCACCCACACTTCGACGCCATGCGCGGCGAGCATGCGCTCGGTGTGATCGCGCGAGCGCGTGGGCTCACGGACCGTGACCTCCACGCTGGAGCACAACGCCGCGAGCAGGATGCTGCTCTTCACCTGCGCACTGGAGGTTTCGTTGTTGTAGTCGATTGTGCTCAACGACCCGCCGTGAACCACCATGGGCAAGCCGCCGCGGTCGCTGACGTCGAGGGTCGCGCCCATGAGCTCCAACGGCTGCTTGATGCGGCGCATGGGGCGGCCGCTGAGGCTCGCGTCGCCGACGAAGCGCGCGGTGACGCCGGCGCCGGCGACCATCCCGGCGAGCAACCGAGCCGACGTGCCGCTGTTGCCGCAGTCGAGATCAGCCGAGGGCGTCTTGAAGCCGCGCGGGCTCACACCCGCAATCTCGAACTCCTCGCTCAGGTGGGGCACGTCAACACCAAGCGCGCGCAGCACGCCAGCGGTGGAGTGCACGTCGGCCGACTGAAGGATGCCACTCACGCGCGACGTCCCCTCGGCCAGGGCCGAGAAGATGAGCGCGCGGTGGGAAATGGACTTGTCACCCGGCACGCGCAGGTCGCCGGATACTCGAAAGCGTGTCGTCAGCGGAGCCAGCCCTCCAGGGCAGTAGCGAGATCGGTACGTTCGTCGCGGTATTTCACGATGATGGGAGTCTGGAGAGAGAGCCCCTGCTCCGAGCCCCAGCCATGCGCAACCTGTCGTGCGCCCGGCACCACCACGGCATTCGCCGGAATCTCGAGGGGACTGCCTTCTCCAGCGCGATACACGCAGTCCTTCACGAGATCGTACACCGGGGTGCCTCGCGTGAGTATCACGCCGGCGGCCAGCACGGCTTTCGCGCGTACAATCGTGCCCTCATACACACCACAGTTGCCGCCGACGAGCACGTCATCTTCGATAACGACCGGTGCCGCGTTCACGGGCTCGAGCACGCCGCCAATCTGCGCCGCGGCACTGAGGTGCACGCGCTCGCCAATCTGCGCACATGATCCCACCAGGGCGTGCGAGTCCACCATGGTCCCCGCGCCGATCCACGCGCCCACGTTCACATACATCGGCGGCATACAGACTACGCCAGGGGCCAGATACGCACCGCGCCGGACCGACGATCCACCGGGCACAAGGCGCACACCGCGCTCCACGCTCATGGACTGTGGGGGGTAGGTGTGTTTGTCGAAGAAGGGCAGCGTGCCGCCCGTCGCGCCGTGCACGGACATGTCCACCACGCGGCCCACGCGAAAGCCCAGCAAGATGCCGCGCTTTACCCACGCGACAGCATGCCAGTTTCCGTTCGCATCGCGCTCCGCTGCGCGCACCGCGCCGCGCTCCAACGCGCCCAGCAACGCGTCAACGGCGTGCTCGGCATCGTGCGGCAGCGTATCGCCAGCGGGCGTATCGGCATAGCCCAACAGTTCGGCGATGAACTGATCATCAAGAGCCCGCCCGGCCGGAGTGGTCATGGCAGTGCTCCGGCCCATCGCAGCGCATCGCGTACGGTAGCTTCGTTTCCGCCCGCCACGGGAACGAGCGGCGAGCGCAACACGTTCTCGCATTTTCCCATCATGGCCAGCGCGGCCTTTACAGGCATCGGGTTGGCTTCGATGAAGGCCGCCCGCATCCAGGGCAGCAGTCGCATGTGCACGGCACGCGCCTCTTCAAACTGGCCAGCGCGACCCAGCCGGACGAGTTCCGTCATGAGCTTCGGCACCACGTTGGAGACGACCGACACCAGCCCGTCTCCCCCGAGTGCCAGCACGGCAAGGGTGAGTTCGTCGTCGCCAGACAACACGGTGAATCCCGACGGCTTGCCGACGATGCAGTCGGTGACTTGCGCGAGATTGCCCGAGGCTTCCTTGACGCTCACAATGCGCGGATGCTCCGCGAGGGCAAGGGTCGTGGCTGCCTCGATATTGCTGCCCGTTCGGCCGGGCACGTTGTAGACGACAATGGGAAGATCCACCGCGTCGGCGATAGCCTTGAAGTGCGCGATGATGCCGCGCTGAGGCGGCTTGTTGTACATCGGGGACACGTGCAGCAGGTGCGTCGCACCCACCTCGCGCATCACGCGTGAGGTCTCGATGGCCTTCACGGTGTCGTTGGAGCCCGCGCCGGCCACGACTGGGACACGGCCCTTGGCTTGCTCCACCGTAATCTCGACGACGCGCCGGTGCTCCGCCGCAGTCATCGTGGCCGCCTCGCCCGTGGAACCACACGGCACTACAAAGTCGATGCCTTCGTCGATCTGCCAATCGACAAGCCCGCGCATGGCGCGTTCGTCAATTGCACCGGCCAACGTGAAAGGCGTCGCGAGCGCGGTACCGCACCCCGTGAGTCGAGCGTCGCTCATCGCAATGGATTGCTTGGCGTGGAAAGGACGTCCTGCATGCTGAACACACCGGTCCGCCCAACGAGCCATCGCGCCGCGAGCAACGCGCCTTCAGCAAAGACGCGCCGGTCACGTGCCTCGTGGGTGAGTCGAACCTGCTCGAACGGCGCATCGAAGATCAGCTCGTGCGTTCCGGGAACGGAACCGACACGTACGCTCGTGATGGGCACGGGATATCCAAGCGCCGCCGACGCTGTACGTGCCAGATAGCCTGCCGTGCCGGAAGGTGCATCACGCTTCTTGTTGTGATGCGTCTCGATGAGATGCGCATCGAAGCCAGGCAATGACCCGAACAGACGAGACGCCTCGGCGATCACGCGCTCGAACACGGCGACGCCAACGGAAAAGTTCGGCGCGGCGAGCAGCGCGCCGTCTGCCAGCAGCACTTCTGCGCGGAGCGGAGGTAGTTCGTCATACCAGCCGGTGGTGCCCACCACCACAGGGCAGCCTGCCGCAACGCACGCGCGAATGTTGCTGACCGCCGCATCCGGAACAGTGAACTCGATGGCCACATCTGCGGGCCCCAGGGAGGAGCGCGTAACGGAGCGATTGGCCCGCTCCGAGGCATCGATCTCCGCGACCACGCGAAAGCCTCGCTCGAGCGCGAGCTGAGATACGGCTCGTCCCATCTTGCCCATTCCGATGATCGCCAGCCGGATCTCACTCACGATGTCTCTCCAACGTTGGAGAAGAATGCGGCATGCAGCCGCTGCATCACGGGATGCACCTGTACGCCGTCCACGACAATGGTGAGGTTGATGCCGCTCGAACTCAGCGACAGCATGTGCACTCGCAGGTCGCCGAGCGCGGCGAGCCCACACGACATTGCCGTTCCGCCGTCGCTCAGGCCATTGCCGACGATGGACACGATGCCGCGATTCCGCTCCATCGTCACGTCACCGAGCGCACGCAGGTCAACCACGAGCGCCTCGAGATTGGTTGCGTCGTCGATGGTAACCGAGACCGAGACCTCCGACGTGGCGACGACGTCCACCGACGTTCGGTGCCGTTCGAACACTTCGAACATCCGGCGCATGAACCCTTCCGTGAGCAGCATGCGTGGACTGCGCACCTTGAGCAGCGTGACGCCGCTCTTGCCGGCAATGGCCGTGACCGACCGGCGCGGTGCGTCGAAGGTGATGAGCGTTCCCGCGCCCGATGGACGGCGCGAGTTGAGCACCCACACCGGAATGCCGCGCATGACAGCAGGCGCAATGGTGCTCGGATGCAGCACCTTCGCGCCGAACGATGCGAGCTCCGATGCTTCCTCGAAGCCGATGCGTTGAATGAGCCGCGCATCCGGAACCACGCGCGGATCCGCCGTGAGCATTCCGTCCACGTCGGTCCAGATCTCGATGGCATCGGCCTGCAACGCTGCGCCCACGAGCGACGCGCTGTAGTCCGATCCGCCTCGGCCAAGGGTGGTGGTCACCCCGGTTCCGAGCGCGGATCCGATGAAACCGCCCATCACGGGAATCTTGCCGGCACGCACCAGCGGCATCACGACTCGCTGCGCCGCCTCGGATATCGCGTCGGTCTGTGGCTCTGCGCGCGTGAACTGGCTATCGGTGATCATCACCTCGCGCGCATCCACGTGCACGGCGGGTATGCCTCGCTTCACGAAGGCCGCGACGACGAGCACCGACGACATCTGTTCGCCGAGCGACGCGATCGCATCCAGCGAACGCGGTGTGAGGTCGCCAAGTGTGGTCAGCGCTTCCGCCAGGGAGGCGAGCTCGTCGAACATGGCCGAGAGTTCGCTCGCGACATCGCCATCGTCATCGCCAAGCAGCAGGGTCGTCTGTTCGAGGTGCCTGTTCCGGAGCGCTTCCACGGCACGGATGGCGCCGATCAACTGTCCCTTTGCGGCCTGCTCCGCAATCTGGATCAGTTGGTTGGTGGTGCCTCCCAATGCACTGACGAACACGATGGGCTGTCGTGGGCTGCGTTCGGCGACGATGGCCGCCGTACGGATGATGGCGTCCGCATCACCGACGGAGGTACCGCCGAACTTGCAGACGATCACCTGCTGCCGGCCTGACCGGTATTGCCAGCCTGGCCGGTTGCCACGAGCAGCTCCGCGTTGAGCACAGACGCGCCTGCGGCGCCGCGAATGGTGTTGTGCCCCATGGCCACGAGCTTCACATCGAACAACGCGTCATCCCGCACTCGTCCCACGGTGACGGTCATGCCATTTCCGGCGGATACATCGCGACGGGGTTGCGGGCGATCCGGCAGATCGGACAACACCAGCGCGCGTTCCGGAGAGCT
>JBDUCM010000231.1:0-6632 GCA_040003455.1 bacterium | reverse complement strand
GAGCCGCCACCGTTGTACCGCTCATCGATGATCGCGCCCTTCTTGTCCTGCTGCGCGAAGTAGTAGCGGTTGAAGCTGGTGTAGCCTGGACCGCCGGTGTTTGGGACGTACACGTAGGCGAGGGTGCCCTTGCTCAGCGAGTCGACCATGCGGCGGCGGGATTCCATCCACGCCCTCGTTCGCAGGCCGCCTTCGTTGGGGATGGGGACAACAGTCGCATTGCGAACAGGTCCCTCACTACGCTCGGGACGAGTGCTTACGGTGAGTGCGGTCTGCCTGTTGGCCGTACCGTCGAGGAGTCTGTAGATATTCTCGTTCGCCCTGAGCTCCACGCCATTGATGGCGAGGATGTAGTCGCCCACGCGCACGTCCACGCCGGGTGCCGAGAGGGGCGCGCGGAGATCGGGATTCCAGCTCTCGGCGTCGTAGATCCTGGTGACGCGATAGCGGCCGTTCTCGATGGAGAAGTCGGCGCCGAGTAGGCCGGCGGTGGCGGGTTGCACCTGGGGGATGTCGCCGCCGTTCACGAAGCTGTGGCCCACGGCGAGTTCGGCGCCCATCTCGTCGAGGAGATAGTTCAAGTCGGCGCGGTGGTTCACGTACGGCAGCAGGCCGGCGTACATCGTCTTGATTTTCGGCCAGTCGCTGCCGTGCATGTTCTTCACGTAGAAGTAGTCGCGCTCATTGCGCCACCCTTCATTGAAGATCTGCGCAAACTCGGCCCTGGCGTCGACGTTCATGCGCAGTTGCACGGCAAGCTTGCCGCTGCCGGCAGCGGGGGCGGCGGGTCCGTCGGCCGCCACGAGATAGAGACCGCCTGCACCGCCGGGCTGGATGTAGAGGAGCTTCTTGCCGTCGGCGCTGATGGTGAACTGGGTGACGTTGCTGGCGAAGGGGGTGGCCTTGCGGTCCTTCAGTTGATAGCGGTGCAACACGCCACCGGTGGGACCTGTGGGATCGGCGGTTCCGGTGACGGGAATGCCTTCAATCCAGTAGACGGATCCGGCGGGGCCAGCCGCGAGACCGCGATAGTCACGCTGCGCCACACCGGTGACGGGCATGGTGCGCTGGGCGAGGCCGTCGAAGTCGATGACAACGGGGGGCTTTGCCGAGCGGTTGGTGCGGATGCTGTCGCCGGTGGGTGGGGCGGCGGCGGGCTTGGTGGTGTCGGCACGGATTGGAGCGGGCGCTGACGGCGTGGCCGCGGCGGCGGCTTCCTTCTCTTCGTCGCTCTCGGGGAGTAGGGGGCTGGGTTCGCCCTTCTTTAGAACGGCGAGGTACAGCGCGGAGGTGGCGGGATGGTCGTAGCTGGACATGTCGAGCCAGCCGGTATTGGGACCGAAGTTGGTGCTGGCCAGGAACCAGAGATACTTGCCGCCGGCGTCCCATGCGGGGCTGGTGGCGTCGGCGAGACCGTCGGTGATCTGATGCTTTGCGCCGGTTTCGACGTTGTAGACGAAGACGGCGCGGAGGAGACTTGGGAGTCTGCGCGAGTACGCGATCCAGCGGCCGTCGGGAGAGAAGCGCGGCGCGAGGGTACGCTGCGGCACCATGTAGGGATCGGTGTCGACGAGTGTTGCCTTGCCGGTGGCGACATCGAGCACCCAGAGCTTGAGACTGGTGCTGTGAAACAGGATGTGCTTGGCATCGCTGCTCCACTCGGGGGTGTAGAAGTGGCCGGTTTCGGGAAGGTTGATGGCGCGCTTGGTGTTGCCGTCCTGACTGGCGAGGATGAGTTGATACTCGCCGCTGGAATCGCTGAAGTACGAGATGAACTTGCCGTCGGGGCTCCAGGATGGATCGCGATCGGCGGCAGTGCTGGAGTTGGTGAGATTGCGCGCGTCGCCCTTCTCGGCAGGAATGGTGAAGATTTCACCGCGTGCTTCGACGGCGGCGCGCTTGCCGGTTGGGCTGAGCGCGAGGGCGTTGATGCGTTGGGTGACGTCTTTCCACTGGGGCATCATCCACGGGAAGTCGCCGTTGGCCGAGATGGTGACGGTGTGTTCGCGGCCGGTGGTGGGGTCGAGTTCGTGGACGAAGCCGCCCTGCTCGAACACGACGGCGGTTGCCGAGGTGGAGGCGTCGAGGTTCTTGACGTCGAAGTCCTTGAAGGTGGTTTGCTGCTTCAGGGCCTTGGACCTGGTGTCGTAGGAGAAGACGTTGGTGACGCCGTCTCTGTCGGAGAGGAACCAGACGACGTCGCCGACCCAGGCGGGGCTGGTTTCCTTGGAGTTGTTTGCCCACGGAGTGAAGGTGAGATCGTGGGTGGTGAGGTCTTCGATCCAGATGGGACGGTTCTGGCCGCCGCGGTAGTTGCGGCGTTCTTCGTCCACGTTGTTGTTCATGCGATACGCGAGGTGTTTCCCGTCGGGGCTGATCTGGCCCTCGAAGGCGCGTGGCTGTGGCATTGCTGTCTCTACGCCACCGGTCAACGCGACAGTGTAGAAGCGTGGAATGCCGCCGGGTCCGTTGCTCGCTCGGCCGCTGGCGAAGACGATGGATTTGCCGTCGGGGGTCCAGCCGGTGACGAAGTCGGCGCCGGGGTGGAAGGTGAGGCGTTTGGGGTCGCCGCCTTCTATAGGTAGGACGTAGACGTCGATGTTGCCGGCGTATTGTGCCGAGAAGGCGAGGAGTTTGCCGTCGGGGCTGAATTTGGGGTTGCTGGATTCGCCGGGTGAACTGGTGAGGCGTCTGGCGTTGCCTCCGGCTCTTGGGACGATCCAGATGTTGCCGGCGTAGGCGAAGGCGATGTCCGTTTTGCTCACGGTGGGGGACCGGAGCATGCGGGTTTGGGCGGTGGCGGCGCTGGTGGTGATCAGCGTGAGGGCGAGGGCAGTTTTGAGGTGCTTCATGGCGAGGTTGTTCGGGGCTACGGCCGGGGGCGTAGACAGTAGCCGAATTGGTGGTGGTGAGTAAGTGCGCGCGAATGTACGCGCTGGTCATGCGTTCCGTGGGGAGAGCCAAGAGAGTTCTCAGATTTGCCCTCCGTGGCGACGGCATACTTCGCTAATTGGCGCTCGGGCCATGGATGCGCCCGAATCGCGGGGAGTGCGGGTCCGTTGCGACGGCACACTTCGCTAACTGCCGCTCGGGCCGAAGCGGCCCGAGCCCGCTCAGACGCCGTCTCCACGGACTCGCACTCCCCGCTCGCCGCTCTTGCTCGCCCCCGCCTCTTCAGCCCTCGTAGTCGGAAACGGGTACGTTCGGCGGGAATGCGGTAACGGTTTCTGACGCGCTCGCGCCTAACTGCGGGCATGCCGAGTGGACGGGGGTCAGCGCTGGGGGATGTGGACGGCTCGCCAGCCGTTGTGCGGCGGTATAATTTTAGTTATACTAACCCCATGGCAAATCAGATAACGCTGCGGAAGATCGGCGGCTCGGTCGGCGCGACCTTTCCGAAAGAGGTCACGGACGCATTGAACGTAGGCGCCGGCGACAAGCTCAACATCGTACGCACAGACGCCGGAATCCTGCTGACTCCATACGATCCTGCGTTCGAGGTTGGGATGCAGGCGTTTGAGAAAGTGAACTCGGCATACCGAAACGCGCTCCGGGAATTGTCGAAGAAGTGACGCCGGCAATCGCAAAGGAGCCGGTGTGGATTACGCGCCAGCTGCTTGACGCGATGCAGCACGCGCTCGTGGAGCAGTATGGTGGAATGCACGGAGTCCGTGACGATGGGCTGATCGAGTCGGCGCTCGCTCGACCCAAGAATGCGATTGGCTACCTTCCCGAAAGCAGCCTGGCTGCATTGGCAGCATCACTGTGTTTCGGTATCGCGAAAAATCACGGATACCTCGACGGCAACAAGCGGACGGCATTTACGGCAGCCGCGGTTTTCCTCCGGCTGAACGGAATGCCGTTCGTAGTTCCCGAGGCTGACGTGGTGACCGCGATGGTGTTTTTGGCATCCAACCAGTGGGACGAGATTCGACTTGCAGAGTGGTTTTCCGGGGGCCGAGGATAGTATTTCGCGCCAGCATCGGCGCACTTTGGGTCAAAGCGGCCGGAATTTGGCGCCATCGCGACAGTTAAAGTGATTTCTCACGCTGTCTGGAGATGTTTTGGCGGTGCCGAATGTGGTGGCCGATTGGGAGATGAATTGACGATTACCTGAGCAGCCGCGCAGCGATGGCGCGGGCAGGCAACTCGCTCTCCCAGGCACAGATGACGAACAGACGTGACTTCCTCAAGACCAGCGCAGCCGCAGGCGCGCTGGCATTTGGCGCTACGGCGCTGACCAGGGCCGACGCGCTCGCGCAGCGGCTGAACCGGGTTCCGGCGAGCGAACTGCCGCCGATGGATCCTTCCATAAAAGAGCTGCTGACCGAGGCGCTCAACGCGGCGACGATGGGGGGTGCGTCGTTTGCCGACGCCCGCATTGGCCGCTACCGGAACAACTACGTGCTCACGCGTGAGCAACAGATCGTGGACGTGACGGACACGGACACGATGGGCATTGGCGTGCGGGTGCTGCACAACGGCACCTGGGGATTTGGCGCGTCGCGGGATTTGTCGAAGGGTGGCGTGGTGGCGGCGACGAAGGAGGCGCTGACGATCGCGAAGGCGAATGCGCTGGCGGCCACGGAGAAGGTGCGGTTTGCGCCGGCGACAGCGACGCCGGATGGGCGGTTCATGACGCCGCACACCACGGACCCGTTCACGGTGCCGATTGAACAGAAGGCGGACCTGTTGCTCCGCCTGAACGCGGAGGCGATGAAGGCGCCGACGGTGAAGTTCGTGGACAGCGCGATGTACTTCGTGAAGGAGGAGAAGAACTACGCGAATACGGACGGCACGTTCACGACGCAGACGCTGATCCGGAGCTGGCTGCCATTCGTCGCCACGGCGGTGGACACGAAGGCGGGGGATTTCCAGACGCGGGCGAGCGTGATCCAGCCGGCGGGGCGCGGCTACGAATACCTGCTGGAGGCGAAGCCAGTGGAAAACGGCCGGAAATGGGGGGAAGAGGCGGCCGAGAAGCTGAAGGCGAAGTCGGTGGAGGTGGGGCGGTATGACCTGGTGCTGCACCCGAACCACCTGTGGCTCACGATTCACGAGTCGATCGCGCACCCGCTGGAGTTGGACCGGGCAATGGGCTACGAGGCGAACTTTGCGGGAACGAGTTTCGTGTCGCCGCCGAGGGAGAAGCTGGGCAAGCTGAAGTACGGGCCGGCGTTCATGAACGTGCAGGGCGACCGGGAGCAGGTTGGCGCCTGCGCGACGATTGGCTGGGACGACGATGGCGTGAAGCCGGAGACGTTCCTGCTGATCAAGGACGGCGTGGTGAACGACTACCAGACGACGCGCGAGCAGGCGCCGATGCTGGACTGGTGGTACGAGAGCCAGCATCGTCCGCAGCGGAGTCATGGCTGTTCGCACGCCGACGCGTGGAGCGACGTGCAGTTCCAGCGGATGCCGAATGTGTCGCTGCTGCCCGGCGAGAAGGAGCAGGGCTTCGAGGAGATCATTGCCGCGACGGATCGTGGCATCGCGATCGTGGGCGACGGAAGCTGGTCCATCGACCAGCAGCGCTACAACGCGCAGTTTGCCGGCCAGCTCTCGTACGAGATCAAGGGCGGCAAGATCGTGGGCATGCTGAAGGACGTGGCCTACCAGATCCGGACGCCGGACTTCTGGAACGCGATGGACATGATTGGCGGAAAGAAGAGCTACGAGCTGGGCGCGAGCTTCTTTGACGGAAAGGGGCAACCGGAGCAGATCAACGCGGTGAGCCATGGATCGCCACCGACGCGGTTCCGGAACATCAATGTCATCAACACGGGGAGAAAGTCATGAGCGCGCCAAAGAGCCTGTTCACGCGCGGCACGGCGCTGTCGGCAAACGACATGATGTCCCGTGCGGAGTCGCAGGCGATGCTCGAGCGTGTGGTGAAGTTGTCGAAGGCGGATGGCGTGCTGGCACAGCTCACGGGTGGGTACAAGGGCAATGTGCGGTTCGCGGCCAACCGGGTGACGACATCCGGCGGGGTGACGGACGCGCAGTTGCAGGTGAAGTCATCGTTTGGCGGGAAGCACGCGTCGGTGACGACGGGTGATTTCACCGAGGCGGGGATTGAGCGTGCGGTGCGGCAGAGCGAGGCGATCGCGAAGCTGGCGCCTGATGATCCGGAGGCGATGCCGCTGCTGCCGCCACAGGCGTACTCCGACGTGCGTGCGCACTTTGACGCGACGGCGAATCTCGCGGCAGACGAGCGGACGACGGTGGCTCGGCTGGCGCTGGATGCGGCGCGCGGCGCGAACGACCTGACGGCGGCGGGTTACGTGATCACGGCAAACCAGTTTTCGGCGATTGCGTCGAGTACGGGCCTGTTCGCGTACCATCAGGCGTCGAGCGTGAACTATACGCTGACGATGCGCACGACGGACGGCACGGGTTCCGGGTGGGCGGGCGCGGATCATCCGGATTGGCGGCAGATCGATTTCAAGGCGGTGACGGAGCGCGCGAGCGAGACGGCGCGTGCGTCGCGCAATCCGGTGGGGATTGAGCCGGGCCGCTACACGGTGATCATGGAGCCGCAGGCGGTGAGTGACCTGGTGCAGCCGTTGGCGTACGAGTTGGCGGCGCGCAGTGCGGATGAGGGGCGGTCGGCGTTCTCGAAGCAGGGGGGC
>JBDUCM010000081.1:0-22281 GCA_040003455.1 bacterium | reverse complement strand
CCAATACCGCAACGGTGATCGCGCAGGTCGTTGAGGAGCGACGTCGCGAGCTGTTCGTGGAAGGGCATCGCCTGGGCGACATGCGTCGCCTGTCGGTGCCTTTCCTTCCGGCGTCCGGCGCCCCTTATCAATACGGGGGCGTGTACGGCACCCAGACGTGCTTCCCGCTGCCGGACATCGAGCGCATCAACAACCCGACAATCGCCAAGGGCGGTTGACGCGCATGCATTTCTGTCCGGCGCGGCGGCGCGCGTGCCTCGGCGCGTGCGTCGCCGCATTGCTTGCGATTGGCGCGGACCGCCCGGCGATGGCGCAGGCGCGCGAGGCAACGCCTTCCTATGATGTGGACATTCGCAACGGCCGCGGGAATCGAATGGGTGATCGTGAATGGTACGGTCACCATCGATCACGGGGTGCACACGGGTGCGAAAGCCGGACACATCCTGTATGGCCCGGCAAGGAATCCACGTCAGTCTCGCCACAGAGGTAGGACGATGAAGACCACCCGAGTTGTCGCAGTGACCATGCTACTGCTTGCCCATCAGGGCGTCGCGCAACGGAGCGCGCAGCGCGCGCCGGATCTTGCCGCGTTCGACAAGTACGTGGAGAAGGCCGCTCGCGACTGGAATGCCGTGGGACTCGGCATTGCCATCGTGAAGGACGATTCGCTCGTATTCGCGAAGGGCTATGGCCCCCTCGAGTTGGGCAAGCCAGCGCGGGTCAATGAGCACACGCGTTTCGCGATCGGCTCCACCACCAAGGCCATGACGTCGGCGGCGCTCGCAATGCTTGCCGACGAAGGGAAGATCCACTGGGACGACAGGGTCATCGACTACATCCCCGAACTACGTCTGTACGACGCGTACGCCACCCGCGAGCTCACTATTCGCGACTTGCTCACGCACCGCAGCGGGTTGCCGGGCACTGACTTGTTCTGGGCCGTGGACGAGAACTCGCCACCCTTCGCGGAGGTCATCCGGCGCCTGCGGTACATCAAGCCCAGCTCGTCGTTCCGTTCGACATGGAACTACCAGAACGTGATGTACTCCATGAACGGCACGATCATCGAGCGGGTGTCCGGGATGCCGTGGGATGCCTTCATTCGCACGCGGATCTTTGCCCCGCTTGGCATGAACGAGTCCGAGGCGCTCGTCACGCAGATCACCGGCAAGGCAAATGTCGCCGTGCCGCACGCGGAAATTCGCGACACGGTGCGCGTGGTCTCCATCAAGACTACCGACCTCGTCGCGTCGGCAGGTTCCGTCTGGTCGAGCGTGTCTGACATGTCAAAGTGGATGCGGTTCATCCTCGACAGCGGGCGGGTAGGCACCAAGCGGTTGATCACACCCGCGAACTTTCGCGAACTGGTCGCACCGCAGATGCGCGCGCCCATGGCAGAGTATCCCGCGCTCGAACTTGCGGCTCCCAACTTCTTCAGCTACGCGCTGGGTTGGTTCGTGCAGGACTACCGGGGCAAGACGGTCTGGATGCATACGGGGAGCATAAACGGCATGAGTGCCATCATCGGTCTGCTTCCTTCGGAGCGGATGGGCGTCTACGTCCTCGGAAACCTCGATCACATCGAGCTGCGTCACGCCCTGATGTACGAGGCGTTTGACCTGTATAGCGGCGGTCCCGGCCGCGACTGGAGCGCCGAGCTCAGGGCGCTCTTGACGTCGAAGCGTCCGGCTCGCGCCAGCACCGCCGCCGCGCCACATGTATCGACATTCGCGACATCGCTCGCGCTGGAGAAGTACGCGGGCACTTATACGGACTCGGCCTATGGTTCCGTGGTGGTGAAGATTGCCAACGGTGTGATCAGTGCGCGATATGAAAAACTGGACCTCGGAACACTGGATCACTGGGACTATGACGTATTCCGGAGCCGGCCGAAAACCCCGCTGGACAATCCAACGCCGCTGGTCTTTCAAGTCGATGGTGCCGGCAACGTTGCGACCGTCCGCGCGTTCGGGATGGTGTTTGCCCGCACACGCCCCGGAGCTTGAGGTACGGGACACGATCATCGAACGTCGCGAGACTCTTCAGCTACCACACATCATGACAGCACAACTGAATCGCGCTTGTATTGCCACGCTGACCGCACTGATGCTGTCCGGAACAAACGCGCCTGCACAAGTGCCCGCGTCAACCCGCCAGGCCGTCGAGTTCGACAGGCGTGAGGAGATGGTGCCTATGCGCGACGGGGTAAAGCTGCACACACTGATCTATACGCAGACGGGGATCACGGAATCTCGTCCGTTCATCATGAACCGGACGCCCTATGGCATTGCCGGATCGGCGCGTGCAATGAATACCGTGCTCGCGGACATGACGGAGGACGGCTACATCTACGTGTTTCAGGACATTCGGGGCCGCTTCGCCTCGGAGGGGCAGTTCGTGATGCTCCGGCCGCCGCGCAACAAGGCGGACAAGAAGGCGATTGACGAGAGCACGGATACGTTCGACACGATCGATTGGCTCATCAAGAATGTGCCGAACAATACGGCGAAGGTTGGCATGCTGGGCGTGTCGTATCCGGGATGGCTCACTGTCATGGCGCTGCTCGACCCACATCCAGCGCTCAAGGCGGTGTCACCGCAGGCATCGCCTGCGGACATGTTTGTGGGCGACGACTTTCATCACAACGGCGCGTTCCGCCTGAGCTACGGCTTCGAGTATGCCGCAATGATGGAATCCGGCAAGGAACTCAAGGCGTTCGAATTCGACAAGCCCGACCTCTATGATTGGTACCTGAATCTCGGTTCGCTTTCCCATATCGACGAGCGTTACCTCCACGGCAAGATTCCCACGTGGACGGATTTCGCGACCCACTCGAGTTTCGACAAGTTCTGGCAGAAGCAATCGGTCACGCCATATCTCACCAGCGTGACCGTGCCCACGCTCAACGTGGCGGGATGGTGGGATCAGGAGGACTTCTATGGCCCGATCACGATCTACCAGGCGTTGGAGCGCCACGACACGAACCACCTCAACTACCTGGTGGTCGGTCCGTGGAACCACGGTGGCTGGAACAGCACGGCGGGCGGACAAAAGCTCGGCAACGTGGACTTCGGCTCCGCCACGTCCGACTATTTTCGCAAGCACATCGAAGCGCCCTGGTTTGCGTACTGGCTGAAGGGCAAGGGTAAGCTCGCCCTCGGAGAGGCCACCACGTTCGAGGCTGGATCGAACACATGGCAATCACACGAGAGTTGGCCGCCCAAGGTAGGGGTGTCGCAAGAGCGCCTCTATCCGCAAGCCAATGGAGTGCTGTCCTTCGACGCACCCAGAGACCGAGGTGAGGCGTTCGACGCATATGTCTCGGATCCGGCCAATCCCGTTCCTTACCGTGCGCGCCCGATCCTCCCATCCTTCACCGGTCCGTCCACGTGGTCGCGCTGGCTCGTTGATGACCAGCGTTTCTTGAAAGGACGCAACGACGTCGTCAGTTGGCGGACGCCACCGTTGACGGAGGATGTGGCGATTGCGGGACAACTCACGGCGCACGTATTCGCGGCGACCTCGGGAACCGACGGTGATTGGGTCGTGAAATTGATCGACGTCTATCCAGACAGGTACGTCCCCGACTCGACACTGAACGGCTACGAGCTCATGGTGGCGAATGACGTGACGCGCGGGCGTTTTCGCAAAGGATTTGAAAAGCCACTTCCCATCACGCCGAACAAGGTGGAGGAATATACCGTTGATCTGCACACGCAGAGCTACAAGTTCCTGAAGGGACATCGCATCATGCTTCAGGTGCAGAGTAGCTGGTTCCCGCTCATCGATCGCAATCCACAGACGTTTGTGCCAAACATCTTTGCCGCCGCGGACTCCGTATTCAAGCCGGCGAAGCAAAAGGTCTATCGTTCTGCAGGACGCGCGACGTATGTCGAGGTGCCCGTGATGAAGAGCCAGAACATGATTCCGTGACGTCGCCTCGATAGCGATGAAGGACAAGGCGCGCCCTCGCGCACCTTGCCCGTCGCCATGCCGACTGCCGACATTTGATGACCACCCGGCTGATGCTCGGGTCGCCCACCTCAAATATCGGGAATCGGACATGCACGCCGTCGACGCCCTGCCGGGTAAATCCCGTTGATGCCTTCTGTCGCGTCTCAGCGCCGCGCCCGCACCCTCCGGGCGCTTTTCATGGCGAGCACGTTGCTCCTTGCCGGATGCGCCTCCATAGGGAAGGCCATCGCTGCCATCCCGACGCTGTCCGGTCCACTGTCGACCGGATATCGCGTTGTCATGCCGGCTACAGTGAGCGAGACGACGCCCCACGACATGATCGAGAAGCTCTCGCGCGCCGACGTGGTGTTCTTCGGCGAGCAGCACGACGATCCGGAAACACATCGCGCCGAGGCGGAGCTGCTCGACGCTGTCGGCCGGTCGGGTCGGCCCGTCGTGCTTTCGCTCGAGATGTTCGAGCGTGATGTGCAAATGATACTGGATGACTACCTCGCGGGCCGCGCAAGTGAATCCCAGTTTCTGGCGAAGTCTCGTCCCTGGGACCGGTATGCCTCCGACTATCGACGGTTGATCGAGCTCGCCAGGGAGAAGCATTGGCGGGTCGTTGCAGCCAACGTGCCACGCCCCATCGCGTCGGCGATTGGCCGTAAAGGTTGGGCGGCACTGGACACTCTGTCCTCTGCCGAACGGCGCAATGCGGCACGTGAAAACGTATGTCCGCGCGACGACTATCATCTCCGGTTCATGGAGTCGATGCAATCCCACAGTCCGGGAGCGCCCGCTGGCGACTCACTTCCCACGGCGATGGCTGAGCGCTTCTACCTGGCGCAATGCGCAAAGGACGAGGCAATGGCCGAGTCCATCGTTGACGCGAGGCTCGCCGCGCCGAGAGATGCCATTGTCATCCACTATGACGGTGCGTTCCATAGCGATTACGGGCAGGGCACCGTTGCGCGCGTGAAGCGCCGTCAACCCGGCTGGACGTTGATGGTCGTGAGCGCGGTGCCAGTGGCGGATCCGATGATGGCGCCGGTCGTCACGCAAAGCGGAAAGGCGGATTTCGTGATCTTCACCAAACGGAAGGCGCCCTGACCGCTGCTGCCGACCGCATGAGCGACGCCTTCCAGCTTACTCCGCCTTACTCCGCTGTCCCTCTGATCATCGTGGGTAGCGTGAGGTGCGCGAACTCACTATCGGTGCTGAATCCGCGAGAACGATACAGGCGGAGCGCGGTCCGGTTGCGGTGCTGCGTCATGAGTTGAATGGACGCCGCGCCCTCCTTCTGTGCCTGCGACACAGCGTGGTCCACCAGACTGCCAGCAAGGCCGCGTCCGCGATGCTCAGGCATCACGAAGAGGTCGTTGAGGATGACCGTCGTGCCGAGGGACAGGGACGAGAAGGAGAAATAGAGTTGCGCAAATCCGGCCACGATGGCCGAGGCGCCCTGCCCGACTACCGCGATGAGAACGCGAGATTCGTTGCGACTGATACGCGCGGCGAGAAAAACCTGCGCCGCCGGCACATCCGACGCCGCGCCGTAGAACTGGCGATATGCGTCGAAGAGGGGCGCGATTTCCTCGACGTCATCGCCCCGCGCAATTCGAATTGACCCCGCCTCTGGCGTCAACGCCATGGCAGTGAGCGCGCGGTCGGTGCAAGACGCCACGTTTCTGACGGCGACGCAAGCTGTCGCGCGAGGACGGCCTGCACGTCGTCCACCCACTGCCGGTCCGCGGCGAGCGCTGCCACATGCCGTTCATACGCGGCGATGTCGTCGAAGCGAGCGAACCAGACGAAGGAATGCTCGCCCTCGCGCACGGGAAGCCTGGGAAAAGTGTTTGCGCTCGCGTCAGTCTCGAACATTCCCAACGGGCGGGCACCCGTTGCGGTCATGTGTGGTGTGACACGTTGTTGGAACAGTGCGGGAAAGTCGGCGGCTACCGAAGCCTTCAGTGTGTAGATGGTCGCGACCACCAGACCGGACGGCGGTGTTGCAAGTCCATGGGCAGGGCGCGGCGTGCCAAGGGGGAGGCCCGTGCCTGGCACAACAGGGCGCAACAACCTGACGTCGTCACTGTCCACGATGGTCGCGTTCGCCGCCGTACGATTCGCGAGCCACACGGGTCCGTCATAAAAAGTGCTCAACGCCGCGGCTCGTGAGGCCATGTCAGAAAAGCCGCGCAGCCATACGAACATGTCGGGGCGGTCGATGTCGCGGAACTGAGCAATGACGCGCATGCCCGCCCGTTCTTGTGACTCGATGAATTCGCGTTCGAACAGCGATATCAGCGTATCCCGCATGCCCGGATGAAGCGTGTACTGCCGCAATTCGACCATGGGGCAACAGCCATTGGCGGCATCGCCGCTGTCGGCAACGCGCGTGAACTCCATGACCCAGTTGACCTCCCACGTGCAGCCAGCGTCGGCGGAGTATGATTGCTCCCATCGCGCGTATTCGGTACCGGTGCTGGTCCAGACGAAGCGCACGAAGACAGAACGGCCTTGAAAGTCCTCACGGCTGTAGAATTCGCCGCGCCCGTTGCGGAAATCCCCGATCATCGGCGCATCGAGCGTCCCGTTGGCGCTGCTGGACCAGTGGATGGACCATCGGCGCGTAAGGGGCTCGTACAGGCGAAGGGCAAGGCCCCGCAACGGCGTGGCGTCAGGCAACCGAGCGTCGTACTCCTCGAGATTCCCCTGTCCATCCCAGATGGGACGTTCGACGGCACGGCCGTCGAACTCGTACCATTCCGCAGAGCCGGACAGGGGCGCGCGCAGGCGACGATTGTGGATGGTCCAGGTGCCGTGCAGGAAGTCGAAATCGTGGACGCCGTCGCGTCTTTCAGGCGTAGTCATGGCTGAACAGTCGCCGGAAAGCGGTATGGCGGATAGCGCCACTCATTAGCTTTCACGTATGACCACTTTTCGGACGGGCCTTCGGTGAAACTCGCGTCGAGCCCGCAGCTCCTGGCGTTGCTACCCATTGATCGAACGGCGGGAGTGGCGCTCCACCGCCAGATCTACAACGGCTTTCGACGAGCGATCCTGGGCGGCATGCTCCGGGGCGGGCAACGCGTTCCGTCTACCCGGACCCTCGCCGCAGAGCTCGAGGTGAGCCGGCTACCGGTGCTCACCGCGTACGAGCAACTGCTCCACGAGGGATACCTCACCGGCCGCGTGGGCTCGGGCACATTCGTGAGCGCCGTCCTTCCCGACCAGGCGCTTCGCGCTACGCCGCTCGGCAGGCCGGGCAAGGTGGCAACCCCCAAGGCTCAACCGCGGGCCAAAAGAGCACCAGCACACGACGAGGGTGGCCTGCGGCCGTTTCGTGTGAGCCAGCCGGCGCTCGATCAATTTCCGCGCGCCGAGTGGGCGCGGCTCGTCGCGCGACATGCCAGGGCTTTGACCCCCAGACTGATGGGCTATGGCGACCCGGCGGGAGTGGAAGCCTTGCGTGCGGCCATCGCCGAACATGTCCGCACGGCGCGAGCGGTTCGGTGCGAGGCCGATGATGTGATCGTCGTGTCGGGTTCACAAGCCGCCCTCCGCATCTGCGCGTCGGTACTGCTGACGGCGGGTGATCGCGTGGCACTCGAGGAACCCGGCTATCCGGGCGCCCGATCCGCGCTGGGCACCAGCGGGGCGGAGATCGTATCCGTCGTCGTGGACGACGACGGAATCGACATTGAGGAACTGCTCGGTGTGCGGCCGAAGCTCCGCGCCGCGTACGTCACGCCCTCACACCAATATCCGCTTGGTGTTTCGATGTCCGCTACCCGGCGCATCGCGTTGATCCAGTGGGCGCAGCGCAATGGCGCGTGGTTGATCGAGGACGACTACGACAGCGAGTACCGCTACGTCAGTCGTCCGCTTGGCGCGCTCCAGGGCATGGATGAGAACGGACGGGTCGTCTATATGGGCACATTCAGCAAGGTGCTGTTTCCTGCATTGCGAATGGGTTATCTCGTGGTTCCCCCAGCGCTGCGGAAGGACTTCATACAGGCACGTGAGGCGTTCGACATCTTCTCGCCAACGCTATATCAACTCGTACTGGCGGACTTCCTGCGCAACGGATACTTCGCGCGCCACTTGAGGCGGATGCGCACCCTGTACATTCGGCGAAGAAGCGCGCTTTTGCGTGGTCTCGCGCAGCACTGTGCCGAGCACCTCGAGGTTGTCAACGCCGACGCAGGCCTGCATGTGGTCACCCAGCTCCGCCGCGGCGTGAACGACGTGACCATTGTGAAGCACATGGCCGAACGCGGCCTGGCCGGAACCGCGTTGTCCGAATGCTACGCCGAGCGACACGCGCGGAGCGGATTGCTGCTTGGCTTCGGAGGGTCGTCCGAACGCGTGCTGCTCCACGCAACCAGAACGCTGGGATCATTGCTGGACGAAATGGATCAAGCACGGTCCGACTAGAAGCCGGGCGGATGCTCGCCGACGACACCCAGCGCTCTCTCCAACGCTACGCCGGCGCGTGCAATCGTCCCTTCGTCGAACAGCCGGCCAATCAGCGTCACGCCGTGGGGTACTCGCCTCGGTGCACTGAACTTCGGCAGTGGGTGCGCCGGATCGGGCGCCCAGTCGCTGCGCGCCTCCGATACCTGGACAAAACCCGTACGCATCGTGAGCGATGGATGCCCCGTGTTGTTCGAAATCACGAGCATCTCGTCGCGCAGGGATGGCACAAGCAGCAAATCCACCTGCGACATCACACGCGCCATTTCCATGGCGACTTTGCGGCGCAGGCGGTCCGCTTGCACGAAGTCAACCGCTGAGAGGAACCGCGCTTCACGAAAAAGATTAGGCCATGCGTCGGGCACCTGCACCTTGAGTTGGTTCGCCTGGCCGCTCAGCACCAACTCCTCGAACGCCGCCGCGCCTTCCGCAAACAGCACGAGGTTGAGCGAGTCGTACGGCCAGTCGGGAAGCGTCACCTCAGTGGGCACCATACCAAGCTTCTTCACCGCTTCGAGCGACGCGCGATCGACGTCCGTGGCTGGACTCTCCTTCATCCACGCGGGAAAGTAGCCGACCTTCAATCCCTGCACGCCCGAATTCGCGTCGAAGTCGAGTTTGCTCGGCACGCTAGCGATATCGCCGGCGTCGGGACCGGTGATGGCCTTCAGCACCAGCATCGCATCCTCCACGCTGCGCGTCATGGGGCCGAGCTTGTCGAGCGACCAGCACAACGTCATCGCGCCGGTTCGCGGCACTCTTCCATAGGTTGGCCGGAGGCCGGTCACCCCGCATCGCATGCTCGGGCTCACGATGCTGCCGCCCGTTTCACTGCCGATCGAGAATCCCACCAGTCCTGCTGCCGTCGCAGCGCCGGGTCCAGCGCTCGATCCGCTCGCCCCTTCTTCCAGCAGCCACGGGTTCATCGTCTGCCCACCGTACCAGATATCGTTCAGTGCCAGCGCGCCAAGGCTCAACTTCGCGATCAGCACTGCCCCGGCCGCGTTGAGCCGCGCGACCACTGCGGAGTCGGTGGTGGGAATGCGGTTCTTGAACGGCTCGGCGCCCCAGGTGGTCGGAATGCTGGCGGTATCGAGCAGATCCTTCACTCCATATGGAATACCATGCAGTGGGCCGCGATACTTGCCCGCGGCGATCTCCGCATCCGCTTTCTTCGCGGCCGAGAGTGCCACGTCGCGCGTGAGCGTGATGATGCAGCGGAGTTTCGGGTCGAAGCGCTCGATGCGCGTGAGATAGATGTTGGTGAGTCGCTCCGAGGTGAGTTTCTTCGTCTCGATCCAGTGGGAGAGTTTCGTCACGGGAGCGTACGCGATGTCATCGTCGTTCACGGGCAGGGGGCCGGGATCCACCCTGCTACGCACGAACGAGTCGCGTGCGGGTCCAACCAACGTTGCGCCGAGCGCGGGATTCCATTGGGTGGCCGGCGCAATGTTGGCTTCCAGCGCAAGCTTGCGGGCCCCGGTTCGTCGTTCGAGCAAGGCCGCCATCGAACGCCGCCAACTCTTCGCTGCCATGTCGCGCTCGGCCGCCGTCATTGTCACTTGCATCAGCTTTTCAGCCTCCGCGAAGGTGGCCGCAGTCACCTCCGGCCCCACCTCGGGCGCCGTGCCAAAGGTTGGTGGCGCGCCAGGCGTTGTCGGAGGCGACGATGATGGGCTTTGCTCACCGCCCTTGCATGCGGCGAGGGTGCCGAGGAGGCCGATAGGAGCCTTGATGAGGAACTGGCGGCGTGTGTTCACAGGGCGTGGGGAAAACGGTGAGTCTGGTTAGCGGCGCACGCCACCAAGATGGTGGACGGATGAAGCATTCGACAGAAGGATAGATGCCGTTCGCCCTGCACGTCGGCTGGCGCGTCTGGCGGGCGGGCGGCGCCACGGGAGGATTGCGGGCGGCAGAGTCCGGCGTCCTATTTGGTTGGGCGGCCGACGTGGCAGGCATCGCGCACCCCCGGGATTTCCACTCCAGCTACTCGCAAGCGCATGGATCCGTTCAGCTACCTGGCCGTACTGATCTCGATCATCCTGGGCTTCGGGATCACGCAGCTCCTCAATGGTGTGGGTCGCCTGCTACAGCATCGGCATCGCGTACGGGTATATTCGCCGACGCTCGGCTGGGTCGGCCTGCTGCTGCTTTTGCATGTCCAGACCTGGTGGGCCATGTTCGGGCTCCGGAGCTATCAACAGTGGAGTTTCGTCGCCTTTCTCGTGGTGCTGTTGCAGCCCATCATCCTGTACCTGCTCGCGGCGCTGGCCCTGCCGGACGTGAGCCTGGAGAACGCCGGTGATCTCCGGGCCAACTACTACGACCACTCACAATGGTTTTTCGGGCTGGCGGTGCTGCTGTTGGCGGCCAGCCTCACCCGTGATCGCGTGCTTGCCGGCCACTTCCCCAATCAACTGAACCTCAGCGTTCACGCACTGTTGCTGCTCGGCTGGGGTGCGGGGGCGATTACCCGGCGTGAGTGGTATCATCGCCTGCTTGTCCCGTACACCGCGTTGTTGATGGCTGGCTACATCGCGGTCCTTTTCCGAACATTGCCATAGCGAACTGACGTCTACACGGAACTCATGTCTCTCGACACTGCCCGCCTCCGGATGATTCCATGTGTGCCAGCACATCTGCTGACGCTCATGGAGTCACCGTTGGAGTTCGAGGCCGTCGCCGGCTTTCCAGCGGCCGACGGACTTCGTGCGATGTTCATGTCAGACGATGTATCGCCAGCGTGGCTGGCCACGCTGCGGGCGTCAAAGGACGCGGACCCGTGGCAGCATGGGTTCTTTCTGCTGGACCGCTCGAACAGCGTCGCGATCGGCAGCGCCGGTTTTCGCGGTCCTGTGGATGACGCTGGCATGGTGGAAATTGCATACGGTGTCGTTCCCGCCGTGGAGAATCGCGGGCTCGCCACCGAGGCCGCACAGGCCCTCGTGACATTCGCCATGGCGACGAATGCAGTGCACCTGGTTCGCGCACACACGCTACCAACTCCCAATGCATCCACGCGAGTACTGACCAAGTGCGGCTTCGTGCGCGTAGAAGAGTTGGTTGATCCGGATGATGGCTTGGTGTGGCGCTGGGAACGGGGCCGGTAGGTCGGGGCCCAGTCGGTCGGTCAGTTGATCTGGCCGTTTCAGACGCTTCCGGCCGTTTCTTGAACGTCGCACGACTCTGACGCGCCCCGGCAACAATCCAGCAACATTGCGTTGATACACTCCCCGTGTGGTTCAATACGGAGAGTGAATGAAACGCATTGCATGGGGAGTCGTGATCGTTGCCGTCCTGTCCAGCAGCGTCGCTGCGGTGTGGCGCGCCCGCGCGCCGAGCGCGGACGAAGGAGGCAACGCCGCGGAGATAGTCCGGGTCGTCCGTCGCGACATCGAGACTGTGGTCAAGTCCACCGGTGTCATCAAACCGCGGATCGGCGCGGAGGTCCGTGTTGGCTCGCGTGTCTCCGGGGTGGTCAAGCGGTTGCTCGTGCAAGTGGGAGACGCCGTGGCGCAGGGCCAATTGCTCGCCGAGCTGGATGATCACGATCTCGCCGCAATTCGAGACCAGGCATCGGCGGCCCTGAAGCGCCTGGAGGTGGAGTTGGCATACGCCACTACCGGCCTTCGCCGAAAACGGTCACTGCACGCGGCAGGTTTTGCATCAGACAGTGATCTCGAGGACGCGGAGCGCGCACAGGCTGCCGCGGAACAACAAGTCGCCGGTGCCCGCGCCAGCCTCGCGTATGCGACGGGTCAGGTCGCGTACACCCGGGTGACAGCACCCATCGCCGGAGTCGTGGCCTCGGTCGCCACGCAGGAAGGCGAAACCGTCGCGGCCAGCTTTTCTGCTCCCACCTTCCTCACCCTCCTCGATCCCTCACGCCTCGAGGTGCGCACGTACGTGGACGAAACCGACATCGGGCGTGTCCACCCGGGGCAGTTGGCACGGTTCACGGTTGATACCTACGGAGACCACGCGTTCGATGGCCGGGTGATGGCCATTTATCCGCAGGCGGAAACCCGCGACAACGTGGTGAACTACATCACGGTCGTTCGGTTTGAGGCATCCGGCACGCGGGTGCTGCGTTCGGAGATGACGACAACGGTACGTATCGCACTCGAGAAACGCGATCAGGTGCTCACGGTGCCCATCCGCGCGGCCCACTGGCAAGATGGCCGCGCATACGTGATGGCACGACGCAACGGAGCGCTCGAGCGACGACCCGTGAAGACGGGCAGCAGGGACGACCGCTACCTGGAAATCGTCGACGGACTCCGAGAAGGCGACGAGGTACTCGTCGGTGATCCGCGCCAACAACCAGGAGAGAAGACATGATTGAACTGGAAGACATCGGGAAGCGCTACACGAGACCTGGTGGCGATGCTGTTGACGCACTCGCCAATGTGTCCCTTCACATCGGCCGAGGTGAGTTCGTCGCGATCGTCGGGACATCGGGATCGGGAAAGTCCACGCTCATGAACATCCTCGGATTGCTCGATGTGCCCAGCGCGGGTTGCTATCGCTTTGACGGGAATGATGTGGCCGGAGCGAGCGTCGCCGATCAGGCTCGCTTCCGTAACGAGAATGTGGGTTTCGTCTTTCAGGCTTTCCATCTGCTCGCACGAACGAGCGCGCTCGAAAACGTCGAACTGCCGCTGCTCTATTCCGACCGGGCGACGATCACGGGATTGGGCGAAAGGGCTCTTCAGGCCGTGGGGCTTGCGGATCGGATGCGCCACACACCGTCGGAACTCTCGGGGGGCCAACAGCAACGCGTCGCCATTGCGCGCGCACTCGTGAACGAGCCGCAACTTCTTCTCGCCGACGAGCCTACGGGGAACCTCGACGCGACGTCTGCCGCTGAGGTCATGGAAATCTTCCAATCGCTGAGCAATGCCGGAAAGACCATCGTGCTGGTCACTCACGATGTCGCCATGGCAACGCAGGTTCAGCGCATCATTCGTCTCGAGCGTGGGCGAGTCGTGGCAGATGATCGGCAGGTACCGGTAACGCCTGCCATGCAGGTGGCCCGATGAAGGCGCCCCGACTATTCAGCCAGGCCGCGCGTTCGATGACCCGGTACAAGCTGCGCACGGGGTTCATGATGCTTGGAAGTTTCGTGGGGGTCGCGGCGCTCACGTTCGTCGTATCCGTCGGCCGCGGCGCCGAAGGCAAATTGCTGCGCACGATGCGGCAGATCATCGGCGACGCCTCGATGCTCGTGGTGGCGGGCGGAAGTCGAATGATGGGCAACCCACGAGGAGGTGCATCGCGTCTGACGCTTGATGACATGTTCGCCGTGGCCGGCGAGCTACCCGAGATAGAATCCTGGGATCCGCAAGCGGACTATTCGGGCGCCACGGTTCGCGCCGGCGACGCAGTCGCGACCGCCCGCGTGATCGGCCAGTCGGAACGCTGGGAACACGTGTGGGGGCGCGGCGTGTCACGCGGTGAGTCGTTCGACGCGGCCGCCGTCGCCTCATCCGCACGGGTGGCGGTTATCGGCGAAACACTCGTCCGGAAGCTCTTTGGCAGCGATGATCCCATTGGGGCCGACGTCAGGATCGGTTCGGTGGCCTTCAAGGTCATCGGAGTGCTCGAGCCATTCGGTAGTGACATGCACGGGATGGACCGCGACAACGAGGTCGTCATCCCCGTGTCGACGATGATGCGGCGGATCACCAATGTCGATGTCATCTCAGGCGCCAAGGTCCTGGTGAAGGACCCCACCCGCCAGCGCGATGTGGCTCGTGATGCGAGACGGATCATCAGGGCGCGGCACGCACTCGATGCCGACCAACCCGATGACGTCAAGATCGTCACGTCGGAAGAAGTGCAGAAGACGGTTTCCGTGGTCCAGAGCGTGCTGCGCCTGTATGTCCCGCTTGCCGGGGCGATCATACTTGTGGTTGGTGGTATCGTTGCGGCAACGCTGATGCTCGCATCCGTCAGCGAGCGGGTGGCCGAGATAGGCCTCCGCCGCGCGATCGGTGCGCGGCCCGCTGACATCCGCTGGCAATTTCTCCTCGAAACGGCCGGCACTGTCGTCGTGGGGGGCCTTGGTGGCATCATCGTCGGGTACATCGGCTCGCAAATGGTCGCTCACCGGACGCAGCTCGATGTGCCGTTCTCGTGGCAGGCCGTGGTTGTGAGTCTCGCCGCATCGGTTTCTGTTGGGCTGCTCGCTGGCGTTGCTCCCGCTCGACGGGCGGCGTTGCTCAATCCAGCCGACGCCCTGCGATGAGGCGGTGGCGCGCGATCAGAATGTCGGTCAACGCACTCGCCGCGCATCGGTTGCGTACCGCGCTCGCACTGTCGAGCGTAGGCGCCGGCGTGGCGGCCGTCATTCTTTCCAGCGCCGTGGGGGCCGGTGCCCAACGCGACGTCGAACGAAGGATCTCGGCGATGGGTGCAAACCTTCTTGTCGTGCGGCCGGCCCAAGTCAAACGCTTCGTGGCACGAAAGGAGATCCGGGGGACCGCGACGACGCTTCGTCTGGATGACTACCGCGCCATCCTCGCGTTGCCGCTCGTCGTGAATGCCGCCCCTACTATAGAAGGGGCGGTGAGGCTCAAGTCGACTTCCGTCATCGTCAAGACGATGATCGTGGGTACCACGGCGGCGTTTCCGCTGGTACGGCGCTTCGAGCTTCGAACTGGCCGATTCTTCGACGACGACGATGACCTGGCCGCGCGTCGCGTGGCGGTACTGGGCGCTCGCGTCGCGGATGCGCTGTTTGACGTCAATCCGGTGGGGACGCAGATTCGCATTGGCGGCATCGCGTTCGACGTCATTGGCGTCCTGCGGCCGAAGGGGGTTCAGGCGGATGGTGACGAAGACAACCAGGTTCTGGTACCAGTGCGTACCGCGCTGCGACGTGTATTCAACACGACGTGGCTGTCCTCGGTGCTCGTGACCGCGCGCGACAAGGAGGGCGTAGCCACGGCAGCATCCGAGATCGTGACCACGCTGACGCAGCGGCACGGCGCTACACGGGAAGGACAGCCTGATTTCGAGGTTCAGAACGTATCGCGCCTCTTTGCGCTGCAGCAGCAAGCAACCAGTTCACTTCGCGGATTGACCACGGGGTTGGCCGCAATTGCACTTTGCATAGGTGGCACAGGCATCATGGCACTGATGCTGTTGCAGGTCAAAGCGCGAACGAGCGAGATCGGCCTGCGCGTCGCCGTGGGGGCTCGACCGCGGGACATTCTCGCGCAATTCCTGGCCGAAGCGGTGCTCCTCGCCCTGGGCGGTTGGTTGGCTGGGGTTTTCCTTGGCGCGGTGGGTGCGGTCACAGTCGCGGTCCGGACCACGTGGCCGATCGTAGCGCCGATACCGGCGGTAGCCGCGTCATTCACCATGGCCGTACTCATGGGACTTGGATTCGGGGCAATGCCTGCTCGCCGGGCGTCGATGATTCCGGCGGTTCGCGCGCTATCGAGCCAATGATGCGCAATCGGCCGCAATGATGACGAGCCGTCCGCAGGAGGTGTGGCGCGTGTTCATCATTGATGATGACGAACGGCTGACGGCGCTGCTCACCGAGTATCTGGCGCAATTCGGCTTCATGGTGCGCGCCTTCGCCCTGCCCGACGCTGGACTGCGCGCCATCAGAACTGAGGCACCGGACCTGCTCATTCTTGATGTGATGCTGCCACAGATGGATGGACTCGCGGTGTGCAGGAAAGTCCGCGAGACGACTCGGATGCCCATCATCATGCTGACGGCGCGCGGCGACGTGGCTGACCGGATCGTTGGCCTGGAGCTTGGTGCCGACGACTACCTGCCAAAGCCATTCGAGCCGCGGGAGCTCGTGGCGCGCATGCAGGCCGTGCTTCGCCGCGGCAATACCGAAGAACAAGACAAGGTGCGCGCTGGTTCGGTGGAGCTCAATTGGACAACGAGGACGGCGCACCACGATGGACGCCTGCTCGTCCTCACCACGGCGGAGTTCGAGCTCCTCGGATTCCTCCTCCGCAATCGCGGCCGTGTCTTGAGCCGAGAACGCATTATCGAGGGGACCCGCGGTATCAACTGGGAGGCGTTCGACCGGTCGGTGGATGTGCTCATCAGTCGTCTGCGCCAGAAGTTGTCGGACGATGCGAAGCAACCCGCCCTCATTCGCACAGTTCGCGGCGTGGGTTACAGCTACATGCGGACAGACGATGAGTGAGCGGGTACGCGCGTCAATCTTTGCCAAACTCGTCACGATCATGCTGGTGATGGCGGTGAGCCTGCTGGCCATCGTCAGTGCATTCTTCGGAGTGTTCGTTGGGCCCGATCTCAACGACTCGTTCGATCGCCTGCTGGAGCAACACGCTCGCGCGGTGGCTGCTCAATCGCCCAACCTTGAACAGGCGCGCAAGCTCGGATTGCATGTGCGATACGAAGGCCCCGGCGGAGGATGGGCCACCAGCGACAACGTGCCGCACGCTGCTGGCGTGAAGCCAGGGCACATCGGACGGTCGGGGGACTTTCTTCCTCGGCGGATGTTTGCTGTCGCGGCGTCGCCCCTAGGCGGCACCTACCTCGTGGCGTGGGACGTAGGCGCTCACATGTTCCGGGTGCATATGGGACTGTTTCTGGTGCTGCTCGTGGTGATGATCGCCATTGTCGCCGCCACGCACGCGGTACTCCGGAACCTGCTTCAGCCACTACGCGCGCTCAACGAGGGAGTCGCGCAGCTCGGGGCCGGTCAACTGAACGTTTTGCTCGCGCCCGGTCCGGCCGACGAGTTCGGCCGTCTTACAGCAGCCTTCAATCAGATGGTCGTCCGCGTCCGCGAGATGATTCACGGCCGGGACCAACTGTTGGTGGATGTCAGTCACGAACTTCGTTCGCCGGTGACGCGCATGCGTGTGGCCCTCGAGCTTCTTCCGCACGAAGCCCACCGTGCCCGCCTGGCTGAGGACGTGGCGGAGATGGACCGGATGATCACGGAACTACTGGAACTCGAACGACTGCGGACCGGTCGAGGCGTCGAGCTGTCGCACTGCGACATGGTGTCGATCGTACGTGACGTGGTTGCACGCGCTGACGGTACGCATCCGGGTGTGCGTGTGATAGCGGCACCCACTCAAGCGCCGGTGAACATTGACGCCGAGAAGATTCGCACGGTGCTAAGAAATCTCCTGGAGAATGCGATCAAGTATTCGCTTCCAGAGAGCCGGCCGGTGGAACTGACTGTCAGCGACACGCCAGATGGCGTTGTCGTCCGAATCACGGATGATGGGATCGGTATTCCCGATGACGATCTGGAGCGTGTGTTCGAACCATTCTTCCGAGTCGATCGATCGCGGAGCAAGAACACCGGCGGGTACGGGCTCGGACTCAGCATTTGCAAGCGTGTGATGGAGGCGCACCACGGCAGTATCACGGTTGAACGGCTGGGTGGAAGGGGCGCGTCGTTCGTGCTTGCGTTTCCGAAACGATCGCAGCACGAGGGCTAATCCGCGCTGGTGTACCGCGCTGAACAGCACGCATTTGCGCGTTTGACGCGTTGCTGTCCGGAATCATTCGACAATTGCGATATGCACTCTGAACGACTTCTTGTCCCGCAAACAGCGGGCGTCTACCAGGGTGTTGCATGTCGATGTCGGGCCCGAGTGCTTCGTTGCCACAGCAGCCGCCCACCGCGAAACGCGATGGCGTTCTGCCGTACAGCGGAGCCCACGAGCACCTCGCAGACGTCCTGCTGCGCCATGACTGGCTGCTGAAGCGCCACATCGCAGCGGGGCAGGCGCGCAAGCCGGCCGATATTCTCGGCTTCGCGGCCATCAGCGAGCTCGAGGTCCAGCGTCTGCTTGATGAGCGAAGTGATTCCGACGCAATTTCTGCCGACGTAGCCGCCATCGATCGCGCGTTGCAGCAGGTAGAGCGGCATGTCAGCAGTAGAGTGGAGCAGAGCCGCATGCACGGCGTGCGCCTGCCGCTGATTGAACTCGCGGCGTTCTTCGACTTGACCGCACGTGAAGTCGACCTGCTGATCGCCTGTCTCGCCGTCGAGCTCGACCGCCGGTACGAGCGGGTGTACGGATTCCTGCACGATGACATGAGTCGGCGGCTGGCATCTCCGGGGCTCGCCATCGGCCTGTATTGCGAGAGCATCGACGATCAGCTGAGCGCTCGTGCGCTGCTGAATGCGCAAGCGCCGTTGCGCTACTATCGCCTCATCGAAGTGGCCGAGGACAACACGACGATGCCGTGGTTGTCGCGCTCAATGCGTATTGACGAGCGCATCGTGTCATTTCTTGTTGGTGAGCGGACCATGGACTCCCGCATTGCGCGCCATGTCACGCCGCTCGACGATAGGGCAGATCTGCCGGACGCCGGACCGTGCGGTCGCGACCATGACGAGTCGCTCGATCGCATCATGCACTTCATCGCCGCCGCCCAGGGACGCCGCAAGCCACTGATCTATCTACATGGCGGCCGTCACTCGGGCGCCGATGCATTGGTCCGCAGCGCGGCCCTGCAACTCGGTATGCCAGTACTCACGGTAGATGCCGAGCTGCTGGCCGACACGGGCACCGACTTCGAACACGCACTGTCACTTCTCTTTCGCGAAGGACTGCTCAGCCAGTCCGCGATTTACCTCCGCAACCTGGATCGGGCGCTCGAGCAACCTCTGGCCACGTCACGCCATCGCGCACTGCTGCGTGCTGTGGCAGAAATGGGTAGCGTGGTGTTCACCTCCGGCGAAGCCACATGGTGTTGGCAGTTGCCGGCGGAGCCGGTGGTCCTGCGGATTGTCGAACTGCAGCCCGATGGTGTCATCGACCAGTTGCGCGCGTGGCAAGCATTGAGCAACGGCGCCCTCGACGATACGGACCTGCACCGATTGATCTCGCTGCATCCGATGTCCGTTCCAGCCATTCGTGATGTCTGGCGCATGGCGTCCGTTCTCGTCGCGGCTGGCGATGAAGACACGAAACCAACGATGGAGCAGGTGAAGCAGGCCTGCCGTGCATTCGGCGGTACGCCGGTGAGCACGCTGGCCCGCCGCATCGTCCCGAAGCACGACTGGAACGATCTTGTACTGCCGCCCGCGCAGCTCGAACAATTGTCGGCCATCTGTAGTCAGGCGAAGCATTCATCCATTGTCTACGGTTCGTGGAGCTTCGAGCGCAAACTGTCACTCGGCCGCGGGCTGAATGCCTTGTTTACCGGGACGCCCGGTACGGGCAAGACGATGGCGGCGGAGGTCATTGCGGCTGATCTCGGCGTCGAGATTCTGAAGATCGATCTGTCGCAGATCGTCAGCAAATACATCGGCGAAACGGAAAAGAATCTCCGTCAGCTATTCGATCAAGCCGCGAGCGCCAACGCCATCCTCTTCTTTGACGAGGCCGATGCGCTGCTCGGAAAGCGCTCGGACGTGAAGGATGCGCACGACCGCTATGCCAATACGGAAACCGCCTATCTCCTCCAGAAGATGGAGGAGTATCCGGGCATCACCATCCTGGCAACCAATCTGCCGCAGAACATGGATGCGGCATTTACGCGCCGCATGCGCTTCATCGTCGATTTCCCGTTTCCCGAGGAGGAGCATCGCCTCCGGATCTGGCAGTCGGTATGGCCTGCCGAAGTTCCGCTCGGTCCCGACGTTGACCTATCCCTGTTGGCACGGCAGTTCCGCCTCAGCGGCGGCAGCATTCGCAATGTGGCGTTGGCCGCTGCCTTTCTCGCGGCGGAGCAAAGCCAGGATGTATCGATGCGCCACCTCATGCGCGCCACCAAGCGCGAACTACAGAAGATGGGACGCCTGGTCAATGAAGAGGAGCACCGGCGATATGGTTGATGCACGCAGCACGGGCGCGCGAGGTACGCCGTGATTCAGGACGTGGACGACACGCTCAAGGAATTGCTGGTGCAGAAGGTACCGATCGATGTCAGCGTCATCGACATCAGGTTCGACATGCCCAACAAGGAATGGTCGGCTGCGGTGACCAAGCCGACGATCAACATGTTCCTCTACGATATCCGCGAGAATCACGAACTGCGCAGCAACGACCGTACGGTCGTCCGTAGCGCCGCCGGTGACGTGGAACGACGCGCACCGGTTCGGATGGACCTCACGTACCTGTTGACGGTATGGGCCACCGACGTGGCCGATGAGCATCAACTGTTGGGCACCATGCTCAACGCATTGCTGCAGTTCCCGCTGCTTCCACCCGAAGTGCTCAAGGGCGCGATGCAGACGCAGCCGGTGCCACCACAGGCGTGGATTGCACAACCGGAACGTACCCCCAACCCGTGGGAGTTCTGGGGGCACATGGACCACGGCATGAAGGCAGGCCTGAACTTCGTGCTCACTACGTCGCTTGAACCGTTCCAGCCAGCAGGGGTTCAGCTGGTGCAGACCACAACCACGCACATCACGCAACTCGGTTCCTGACAGGGCTGGACAACACGCACGGGACGTCGAGACGAGCCGACCACCGGACGCAATCATCGCAACGAAAGACTTCAAGGAGCAGCAATCATGGCGACTTATCTCTCTCCGGGCGTTTACGTCGAGGAAGTGCCCTCCGCGATCAAGGCCATCGCGGGCGTCAGCACCAGCACGGCGGCCTTCATTGGTATCGTGCCCGACACCGTGCAACTCGCAGCACGCAACCCATCCTTCGATCCCAATGATCCGGCGTCCACGACGTTCAAGTTCGTGGACTTCACGGTGCCGACCGCGGCAAAGGTGCCGGTACTGATCACCAACTGGGCGCAGTTCACCCGCACCTTCGGCGATCTGGTCGGTGATCCGAAGCTGCCCGCTTCCGCCGCGGCTCCGGCCACTGACCCGGGCTATCAGCAACTCGCTCACGCCGTGTATGGTTTCTTCAACAACGGCGGTAGCCGCTGCTTCGTCACGCGTATCACGGCCGAGGCAGATCTGGCGGGGGTGCTCAACGCGCTTGCGGCGATTGACGAGATCGCGCTCGTCTGCGCGCCAGGCCAGACCACCGACAGCATCCGCGATGCGATCGTGGCGCATTGCGCCCTGGTGGGAGACCGTTTCGCCATCCTCGACAGCCTGCAAGCGGTGCAGGATCTCACGACGCTCACGCGCATCGCCGCCGATCCGAACCCGGGTGGCGTGATGCCGAAGACCAGCGACATGGCCGCATGGTACTACCCGTGGATCAAGGTGTTCGACCCCGCAACGCAGTTGCAGGACCCCACCACCGGCGGCGCGCTTCCCGTTCCTCCGAGTGGGCATATCGCCGGTATCTACGCACGTGTGGACACGGAGCGCGGTGTTTTCAAGTCGCCGGCGAATGAGGTCATCCGCGGTGCGCTGAACGTCACGCACGCGCTGAGCAAGGCGGATCAGGACACCTTGAACCCAAAGGGCGTCAACGCGCTCCGCGTGCTCAACGACAACATCTATGTCTGGGGTGCGCGCACGATTGGCGGCGACGCCAATACGGATCTGAAGTACGTGAGCGTCCGCCGCACGTTGCTCTTCCTGCGGGAGTCCATCGATCAAGGCACGCAGTGGGTGGTGTTCGAGCCGAACACGCCGGCGCTGTGGGCGAAGATTACGCGCAACGTCACGGCCTTCCTGACGACTGTCTGGCGCTCGGGCGCGCTCTTCGGCAACACGGCCCAGGAAGCCTTCTTCGTGAAGTGCGACGCGGAAACCAATCCGCAATCGCAGATCGACAACGGACAGGTGGTCACCGAAATCGGCGTCGCCATCGCTCGGCCCGCGGAGTTTGTGATCTTCCGCGTTAGCCAGTCTGCCCCGTCCATCAAGTAACGGGCGATCAGCAATGCCGGCGACCTTCACCGGAGTGCCCGGTGTCTACATCCAGGAGCGGCGCGCGCGTCCCACGC
>JBDUCM010000230.1:0-6683 GCA_040003455.1 bacterium | reverse complement strand
CCAAGGCGCCGGACCTGAACTTCAGTAGCGCCACGCCGGAATCCTCGGCTTCGATGCGGCGTGCCTGCGTCGCCGTCTTCGCCATCACGCTCTCGACCGGGCCGACAAGCCACTGCATGAGGTCCACGTAGTGACTGGCCTGGTTCATCATGGCGCCGCCGTCGAACTCCCACGTACCGCGCCAGGATTCCTGGTCGTAATACTCCTGCGGCCGCGTCCAGCGGACCGTCGTGTTGGCCATATAGATGCGGCCGAACCGTCCCTTGTCGATCGCGGCCTTCAGCAGCTGAATCGGCGGATTCAACCGGTTCTGCTTTACGACGAACAGATGCAGCCCGGCGGCATCGCACGCCTGCACGAGCGCGTCCGCGCCTTCCAGTGAAATGGCCATGGGCTTCTCGGTCAACACATGGCGGCCGGCCCTGGCCGCCACGATACCGTGCGGCGGATGCAGCCCCGACGGAGTGCAAATGGTCACGAGATCGCTCGGCACCGCCGCGAGCATTTCCTCCAGCGACGAGAATGCGGGCACCCCCCGTTCCGCACCCACACGTTCCGCGCGCTGCATATCGACATCGGCTACGGACACCAGCTCCAGTTCACTGACCTTGGCGATGGCGTCAAGATGATTCTTGCTGATCCGACCACAGCCTACCAGGGCAACACGCACGCGCCCTTCGATAACGGCAGGCGAAACACTCATCTGCGCACCTCGAGATTGGGACCGGACAACTGACGAACGATTCCGTCGCTCCCTTCATACGTTGAGCCACAGACGTCGCACGTGCCGCAACCATCGTTCGACAGGCGTTCGCCACACTGACACATCCAGCCGATTCTTCGCGCTGGCACTCCGACCATCAGGGCGTATGCGGGAACGTCCTCCGTGATGACCGCGCCGGCGCCGATGAAGCAGTATTCACCCAACGTCGTGCCGCACACGACGGTGGCGTTCGCTCCAATGGACGTGCCGCGCTTCACCAGCGTACGGCGATATTCGTCCTTGCGCGAAACATGGCTGCGCGGATTCATCACGTTCGTGAAGACCATCGACGGACCACAGAAGACGTCGTCCTCGAGCTCGACGCCTTCGTAGATCGACACGTTGTTCTGGATCTTCACGTTGGTCCCGATGCGTGTGCCGCTCATGACCACTGTGTTCTGCCCGAGTGAACAGCGTGCACCAATGACCGCACCACCGAGCACGTGACAAAAATGCCAAACCTTGGTTCCGGCGCCGATCTCTGCGCCGTCGTCGACATACGCCGACTCGTGCACAAAGGCCGTGTCGTGCACGGTCATACATTCACCGCCGCGGCATCGAGGATGTCCTGTTGCCATTCCTGCAAGGAGCGGACTGACGCCTTGCGAGACCGGAGCGAAAGAATCGCGTCCGACGCCGCGCTCGCCGCGGAAAGGGTTGTCGTATACGCAATGCGATTGCGAATGGCGGCCTGGCGAAGCGTGTAGTCGTCCCACAGCGCGTACTTGCCGAGTGGTGTGTTCACGAGCAACTGCACTTCACCATTCAGGATGAGATCGAGACAGTTGGGGCGTCCCTCATGCACCTTGAACACTGTACTCACTGGAATTCCGCGCGCGCGGAGATACTTCGCCGTTCCGCCTGTGGCGATCAGGGAAAACCCCATCTCATGAAAGCGCCTGGCAATTGGCGTGACCGTAGGCTTGTCCGAATCATTTACCGTGACGAGGATCTTGCCCTCGAGCGGCAAGCCGTTTGATGCGGCGAGCTGCGCCTTCGCGAATGCGGAGCCGAACGAGTTCGAAATACCCATCACTTCGCCCGTGGACTTCATCTCCGGCCCGAGCACGGGGTCGGTGCCTGCGAACTTGTTGAACGGAAAGACTGCCTCCTTCACCGAGACAAACGGCGGGATGATCTCTTCCGTGAAGCCGATCTCGGCGAGTGTCTCGCCACACATGATGCGCGCGGCGTGTGAGGCCAGCGGAACGCCAATGGCCTTCGACACAAACGGAATGGTGCGACTCGCTCGGGGATTCACCTCGAGCACGTACACGATGCCATCCTTGATCGCGAATTGCACGTTGATCAGCCCCACAACCTTGAACGCCTTCGCCATCGCGACCGTCTGCTCACGCATCGTCTGAAGGTCCTTCTCGCCGATGAGATACGGCGGAAGCACGCATGCGGAGTCGCCTGAATGAATACCCGCATTCTCGATGTGCTGCATCACACCGCCGATCACCACCTGGTGTCCGTCTGACAACGCGTCCACATCCACCTCGAATGCATCCTCGAGGAAGCGATCGATCAACACGGGGCGTTCTTCGGATACGCGCACGGCAGTGGCGAAATATCCTTCCAACGACGCCGGATCGTAGACAATCTGCATCGCGCGCCCACCGAGCACGTAGCTGGGCCGCACGAGCACGGGATACCCAATGCGCTCGGCGGCAGCCAGTGCCTCCTCCACGCTGGTGGCCGTGCCATTAGGCGGTTGCGTCAGTCCAACCTCCCTGGCAATCTCCTCGAAACGGCGACGATCTTCTGCGGCATCGATCGAGTCGGGCGACGTACCAAGAATTCGGACCCCCGCCGCTTCCAGCCCGCGTGTGAGTTTCAGCGGTGTCTGACCGCCCAACTGCACGATGACCCCCATTGGCTTCTCGCGATCCACGATCTCGAGCACGTCTTCGAGGGTGAGTGGCTCGAAGTAGAGCTTGTCGGAGGTATCGAAATCCGTGGACACGGTCTCCGGGTTCGAGTTGATCATGATCGTCTCGTACCCTTGCTTGCGTAGCGCCATCACTGCCCGCACGCAGCAGTAGTCGAATTCGACCCCCTGCCCGATTCGATTTGGTCCACTGCCAAGAATGACGACGGACTTGCGTCCCGAGGGTGGCGCCTCGCTCTCTTCGTCGTAACTCCCGTAGAGATAGGGGGTCGCCGATGGAAATTCGCCGGCGCACGTATCCACCATCTTGTACGCCGGACGTACGCCCAGCGCCCATCGATGTGCCCGCACGTCATTCTCCTTCTCGCCGCGTAGGTCGGCCAACTGGCGATCGGAAAAGCCCAACTGCTTCATGCGGCGCATGGCGGCGGCATCAATGCTGTCCATGGCGACGAAGTCGCGCTCCGCGTCGATGAGCTCCTGCATCTGAGCGAGGAACCATGGATCGATTGCCGTGAGCTCGTACAGCTCGTCAATCGTCATGCCGAGCAGAAACCCCCGCTTCACTTGATAGATGCGCTCCGGCGTCGGCTGGCGCAGCGCGCCGCGCAACGTCTCGATGGCATCGTCACTCAGGCGATCGTCGATGAGACGCGAGCCGATCGTCCACCCCGGACGCCCTGTCTCGAGCGCGCGCAACGACTTCTGAAATGCTTCCTTGAAGGTGCGGCCGATGGACATCGACTCGCCAACGCTCTTCATCTGCGTGGTGAGTAGCGGACTGGCGCTGGGAAACTTTTCGAACGCGAACCGCGGGGTTTTCACCACGACGTAATCGAGCACGGGCTCGAACGACGCCGGCGTGGTTTTCGTGATGTCGTTCGGGATTTCGTCAAGCCGGTAGCCAACGGCGAGCTTTGCGCCAATTCGCGCAATCGGGAACCCTGTGGCCTTGGACGCAAGCGCCGACGAACGCGACACGCGTGGATTCATTTCGATCACGACCATCTCGCCGTCGCGCGGATTGATGGCGAACTGAATGTTGCAACCGCCTGCATCCACGCCGACTTCGCGAATGATTGCCACGGCGGCATCGCGCATGTTCTGATACTCGCGATCCGTGAGCGTCATCGCAGGGGCAACGGTGATCGAGTCGCCCGTGTGCACACCCATTGGATCGAGATTCTCGATGGAACAGACAATCACGACATTGTCGAAGCGGTCGCGCATGACCTCCAGCTCGAACTCCTTCCACCCAATAAGCGACCGCTCAATCAGGATCTGACTCGTTGGCGAGAGGTCCAGGCCGCGCCGCACGATCTCCTCGAACTCGTCGCGGTTGTACGCGATGCCGCCTCCCGTTCCGCCGAGGGTGAATGAGGGTCGGATGATGGACGGGAATCCCGTGACGTCGAGCAACGCCACTGCCTCGTCGAAGGTGTTGGCGATGCCGCCGGTCGCGCAATCGAGACCGATGCGCTCCATCGCCTCGCCGAATTGCTTGCGGTCCTCCGCGATGGCAATGGCACGTGCCGATGCGCCGATCAATTCCACGCCATGCTTCGCGAGCACACCGCTCTCGGAGAGTTCCATGGCGACATTGAGCGCCGTCTGCCCTCCCATGGTTGGAAGCAGCGCATCGGGCTTTTCTCGCTCGATGATCAGTTCCACGAATTCGGCGGTCACGGGCTCGATGTAGGTCCGGTCGGCGACCTCCGGATCCGTCATGATGGTCGCCGGGTTCGAGTTGATGAGAATCACCTCGTACCCTTCTTCACGCAGCGCCTTGGTCGCCTGCGTCCCGGAATAGTCGAACTCTGCGGCCTGGCCAATGATGATGGGACCGGAACCGATAACGAGAATGCGATGGAGATCAGCGCGTCGCGGCATGAATCAAGTCGTCAATGATTTCGTCGCGCGTCCGGCGGGGAGCCCAGCCGGTGGCACCACGAAGCTTGCTATTGCTACCAATCAGCACCGGAACGTCCACCGGACGAGCCAGCGCTGGGTCCGTCGAAATGTCGGCAGAAACGCCAATGCGCTGCAAGACAGCGGCAGCCAATTCCCGCACGCTCGTGCCCGCACCACTGCTCACATTGTAGGCGTCGCCGGCGGTCCCGCACTCCGCCAGGTGGAGGTAGGCATCCACTACGTCAGTCACGTGCAGGAAGTCGCGAACAGTGTCGCCGTTGCCGATCAGCAGGATCCCGCCCGTTGGCGGCAATGCGAGGGCGCGCGCGACCATCCCGGGCAACAGGAAATTCGCCCCGTGGCCGACGCCCGAGTGGTTGAAGCTGCGCGTACAGACGACCCGCAGGCCATCACTCCGGCAGATTTGCAGCGCAGCCGCCTCCTGCGCCACCTTTGATGCCGCATACAGCGTGAGCGGTCGCTGTTCCGCGTCCTCACGTAACGGCATCTCGCTCATGTCGTGACGGCCGTATTGTTCCGCGGAGCCAACGATGAGGACAACAGGATCGGAGGTGCCGGCGTCACGGTGACGACGAATTTCCGTAAGCAGGCGCACAGTACCGACGGTGTTCACCTCATACGCGTAGCCGGGATTACGCATGGCGTCCGGCACATGACTGATCGCCGCGAGGTGAAGGACCACGTCGGCGCGCGCGTGTTCGACGGCGCCGGCGACGTCTCCCTGTAGCGTGACGTCCATTGTCAGCCACTCTACCCGCGCGCACTCATCTCCCGACAGCACCGCGGATTCGAGGGATGCGCCAAGTCCCGCGCCAACCACCGTCCAGCCACGTTCGAGCATGGCGCGCATCGCCCATTGGGCAACGAAGCCGTTTCCGCCAGTGACGAGGGCGCGCGTCGTCACGTCGAGCTGGAGTGCCGTGCGAGGTCCGCGGCGACCATCATGTCAATGAGTTGCCGGAAGCGAACCGTCGGCTCCCACCCGAGTTTCTCGCGCGCCTTGGTTGGGTCACCCACGAGCAGGTCGACCTCGGCCGGCCGGTCGTACCTCGTGTCGTGCTTCACGAAGTCCTGGTAGTCCAGACCGACAGCGTCGAAGGCAAACTCGCAGAGCTGGCGTACGGACCACGTTTCGCCAGTCGCAACGACATAGTCGTCAGGTTCATCCTGCTGCAGCATACGCCACATCGCATCGACGTAGTCGCCGGCATAGCCCCAATCGCGTCGTGCTTCCAGCGTGCCGAGCTTGAGATCCTTCGAGATGCCGAGCTTGCAACGCGCAGCGCCGTCGGTGACCTTGCGGGTCACAAACTCCAGCCCACGTCGCGGGCTTTCGTGATTGAACAGGATGCCTGACACGGCATAGAGTCCGAAGCTTTCGCGATAATTGAGCGTGATCCAGTGCGCGTACACTTTGGCCACACCGTACGGGCTCCGCGGATAGAACGGCGTTGCCTCCTTTTGCGGCACTTCCGCCACCTTGCCAAACATTTCACTGGAACTGGCTTGATAGAAGCGCGCTTTCGGCGCGGCCTTTTTCATGGCTTCCAGCATCCTGGTCACGCCCAGCGCGGTGAATTCGCCAGTCAGCACGGGTTGTGACCATGACGTTTGTACGAAGCTCTGCGCCGCCAGATTATAGATCTCGTCCGGCTGGGTGTCGTGCACGGCATCTGTCAACGACGTCTGATCGAGCAGGTCTGCCGAGACCAGTTCAAGCCGATCCACCAGATGCGCAATGCGTTCGTACGGCGTCGTGGAACTCCGCCGGACCACGCCGACAACCCGATAGCCCTTGGCGAGGAGGAGCTCGGCGAGGTACGACCCGTCCTGGCCTGTGATTCCGGTAATCAGCGCGGTAGGCATGGCATCGGGGTTAGGTGATATGAAAAAGGGAGCCCACGAGAGCTCCCTTTCGCGTGCATGATTGGCGAAGCCGCTCCGTCACGCCACCTGCACGCCACGCGGCGCACGCGGGACCTTCCCCGCGTTGAGGCAGCGCGTGCAGACCTTCACCTTCGTGATCTTGCCGTCGATGAGCGTGCGGACGACCTGCAGGTTCGGCTTCCACGTGCGACGCGTCTTGTTGTTCGC
>JBDUCM010000080.1:0-22392 GCA_040003455.1 bacterium | reverse complement strand
TCTCGACCATCGCCGGCGTGGACAACATGACGTCCACGTCGAGCCTCGGGCAGACGCAGATCGTCATCCAGTTCTCGCTCGACCGCAACATCGACGCGGCCGCGCAGGACGTGCAGGCCGCCATCACGCAGACATTGCGCGGGCTGCCACAAGGCATCCTGCCGCCGTCATACCAGAAGACCAACCCCGCCGACGCGCCCATTCTCACGCTCGCGCTGACATCGGACCAGGTGCCGTTGTCGCAGCTCGACGAATACGGCGAGACCACAATTGCGCAACGCCTCTCCACCGTGAGCGGTGTGGCGCAGGTGCTGGTGTATGGCGCGCAAAAATATGCCGTACGGGTGCAGCTCGATCCGTCGCAACTGGCCGCGCGAAATCTCGCGCTCGAAGACGTGGCCACCGCCATCTCCAGCCAGAACGTCAACCTCCCCACCGGCGTGCTGTGGGGCCCCAAGACGGCACTCACGGTGCAGGCCACTGGCCAGCTCCAGAACGCCGATGAATTCCGCGACCTCGTCGTGGCGTATCGCAACGGCGCGCCGGTGCATCTCGACGAAATTGGCCGAGTCACGGACGACGTACAAAACAACAAGACGGCAAGCTGGTATGGCGCCTCGCGCTCCATTGTGCTCGCCATCCAGCGCCAGCCGGGAACGAATACCGTGGCGGTGGCCGAGCGCGTGAAGGCGGCACTGGCCAAGGTGCAGGGCGACATCCCGCCGTCGGTGAACGTGTCGGTGTTGTTCGATCGCTCCACCACCATTCAGGAATCAGTCGCCGACGTGACGTTCACGCTCGAGCTGACCCTCCTGCTCGTCGTCCTCGTTATCTTCGTCTTCCTGCGCAACATCTCGGCGACGATCATCCCGAGCCTCGCGCTGCCGATGTCCATCATCGGCACGTTCAGCGTGATGTACCTGCTGCACTACAGCCTCGACAACCTGTCGCTGATGGCGCTGACGCTCGCCGTCGGCTTCGTGGTGGACGACGCCATCGTGATGCTCGAGAATATCGTGCGTCACCTGGAGATGGGAAAAACGCGCATGCAAGCAGCGCTCGACGGCGCGGCGGAGGTCGGCTTCACGATCCTGTCGATGACCTTCTCGCTGGCCGCCGTGTTCATCCCCATCCTCTTCATGGGTGGGATCATCGGCAAGCTGTTCCACGAGTTTGCGGTCACCATCGGCGTGGCCATCCTCGTGTCGGGTGTGGTGTCGTTGACGCTCACCCCCATGCTCGCGAGTCGCTTCCTCAAGTCCTCGCACGGCAAGCAGCAAGGCAGGGTCTACCAGGCGACCGAGCGCTTTTACGAACGGTGGCTCAAGGGCTACGAGGACAGCCTCGCGTGGGTCATGGCGCGCCGCCGTGCCACGCTCGTGTTCTCGTTCGTCATCCTCATCCTCACCGGCGTGCTGTTCGTCATCGCGCCCAAGGGCTTGTTCCCGGTTGACGATACCGGCCAGTTGCTCGCCACCACAGAGGCCGCCGAAGGCGTGTCGTTCGACGCGCTCATCGAGGCGCAGCAGCGCATTGCCGCGTCGCTCGCCAAGGATCCTGACGTTCGCTCCGTCACCTCCGCCGTTGGAACCACGGCCGCGGCGAATCAGGGGCAGCTCACCCTGGACCTCAAGCCCGTGGGTGAACGGAAGCGCGACGCGCAGGAGATCGCGCGCGACTTGATGGCAAACGCGCTCTCGGTGCCGAACATCTCGGTGTTCATCCAGAATCCGCCGGCCATCTCCATCGGCGGTCTCGCGTCCAAGAGCCTTTACCAGTACACCCTGCTCAGCGGCGACATCAAGACGCTGAACACGTCGGCGCGCGCGCTGGAAGCACGGCTGCGCCAATTGCCAAAGCTCGCCAACGTCACGAGCGACCTGTTGATCGAGAACCCGCAGGTCACCGTGGACATCAATCGCGAGCAAGCGGGCCAGCTCGGTGTGTCCGCATCGGAAATCGAGAACACACTGTACGACGCGTTCGGCCAGAAGCAGGTCTCCACCATCTACACGTCCACCAACGAATATTGGGTGGTGATGGAGCTACTGCCTGAATTCCAGCAGGATGTGCCTTCGTTGGGCAAACTCTGGGTGCGCTCCACGCAGGGGAAGGTCGTTCCACTCAGTGCCGTGGCGGAGTTCAGGACGGGCGTGGGCCCAGTCACCGTCAACCACTCCGGGCAGTTGCCGTCGGTCACCGTCTCGTTCGACCTGGCGCCAGGTGTCTCCCTCGGCGCGGCCCTCAGCGATGTGCAGGCTGCTGCCAAGGAAGTGCTGCCATCAAACGTCGTCGGGAATTTCGCGGGCACGGCAGAAGCGTTCCTCTCCACGCAGCAGGGACTCATCGTCCTGCTCGTGCTGGCCGTCTTCGTGATCTACGTGATCCTCGGCGTGCTGTACGAGAGCTTCATCCATCCCATCACCATCCTCTCCGGCCTGCCGTTCGCGGCGTTTGGCGCGCTCGTCACGCTGATGATCTTCCGGCTCGATCTGGACGTGTATGGATTCGTCGGCATGATCATGCTCATCGGCATCGTGGAGAAGAACGCGATCATGATGATCGACTTCGCGCTCGAAGTGCAGCGCGATGGACAGCGCACCCCGGCCGACGCGATCGTGGAGGCGGCGAGTGTGCGCTTCCGTCCAATCATGATGACCACGATGGCCGCACTCATGGGTGCGCTGCCCATCGCCGTCGGTTGGGGTGCGGGGGCGGCGAGTCGCCGGCCACTTGGTGTTGCCGTCGTGGGCGGCCTGGCGTTCTCGCAGCTCGTCACGCTGTACGTGACGCCGGTATTCTACACGTATCTCGACGAACTCCAGACCTGGATGGGCGCGCGCGGATGGCGTCGCAAGTCTGTGGTCGGTGCCACCAGCCCGGCGCCCGCGGGCGATTGAGAGAGATCTGCCCGCGGCTCACCGTCAAGGAATCGCGGGCAGCAGGTCGGTAGCATGTACGCGCCGCCGGTAACGTGAAAATGCGCCCCACGTGCCGAACAGCCACACGATACCAATGAGCTCTCCCCCCACCAGGTCCGTTGGCCAGTGGACCTGGAGATAGAGCCGCGAATAGCCCGTGATGATGACGATGGCGGCACTCGCAAGGAATGGCCATCGCCAGCCTCTCGTGCGCAGCAGCATCATCGAGACCGTGAAGTAGAGCGCCGTCGTCAGGATCAGGTGCCCGCTCGGATACGACGCCCACGTCCACATGCCTCGGAGCGGATACAGCGAGGGACGTGGGCGGTCCAGGATGTGCTTCATCGTCGGGTTCAGCGAAAGCGACCCGATTGACACCACGAGCAGTTGGATCGCGATGAGCCATTGCCCGTACCGTCGCCATAGCACGAGCCCCACCACGATCATCAGCGGCAGCATCGTGAGATTGGTGCCGGCGTACGGGGTGGCGAGCATGACCTGGTCACGCCACCCCGGCATCGGATGCGCATGGAACCAGTCCAGCATTCCGCGCTCCCACGAGGCACCGTCACGCCACGTGGACGTTCGTTCCAGCGCGACGCCGAATCCGATTCCGGCTAGCCACGCACCGACATATCCTGCCAACACCTCAAGGGCGAGGCGCTGCGCTGCACGGCGCCGCGTCCACGCCTGCGTCCCGTCAGTTGGTGGAACGCCCGTCACCGCCACCGATCCAGCGCCGCACCTCGGCCGCCACGATCTTCGGTTCCACCGGCTTCGCGAGATAGGCCGCAAACCCGATCTTCACTGCCTTCTCGCGATCTCCAGCCAGCGCGTGCGCCGTGAGGGCGATGACAGGGATGTCCTGCGTAGCAGGATCCTGGCGCAGGATGCGCGTGGCCTCCCATCCGTCCATCTCCGGGATGGAGATGTCCATCAGGATGATGTCGGGGAGGGCACTCCGCGCGATGGCGAGCGCGCTCACGCCGTCCTGCGCCTCGATCACATCGTAGCCCAGGTGCCGCAGCACCGTTGAATAGATGATGCGATTGTCTTCGTTGTCCTCCACCAGGAGGACCGTCTTTTGACGCTGCTGTGTTGAATCCACGCGACTGTGGAAAGGTAAGAGCGAGAGCCACGAAGGCTCCCAAGTGCAAGGCGAGTGCCCGGTGACGAGCACGCCATTGATGTCGATGCGATGTAAGTCAGGTGGGACGATCTTCCAGTGCCGCAATCTTGGCGAGGCGCCGACGGTGTCGTTCAGCGCCGGAGAATCGCGCGCCCAGAAAATCTCGAAGCAATTCTGCCGCGAGCTCATCGCCGATGACGCGTGCACCGAGACACAGCACGTTCATGTCGTCATCCTCTACTCCCTGACGAGCGGAGAAGGAATCATGGCACATACAGGAGCGAATTCCCCGAAACTTGTTGGCGGCCACGGCAGCACCCACCCCACTCCCACAAACCACTACCCCGCGCTCCGCCCGCCCATCCAGAACCGCCCGTGCAACCGCCGCGGAGCGATCGGGATAGTCATCGCCTGGCTCGATTTCCGCCGACCCGCAATCGATCACCTCGTGACCAAGGCGCCTCAGTTCGTCGAATAGGCGGGCGCGCAACGGCCAACCGGCGTGGTCGGCGGCGAACGCGACGTTCATCGCCCCACCGCTGGCAGGGCACGCGACCCGGGCTCCACTATCGCCGTCCAGACCGAACGCGAAATATCGGCGATGAGCCGCTTTGCCACATGCTCGTCAGGGATCTTCCGGGTGAGCACCACCAGCACGTAGGGAGCGCGCCGAGGCGGATACACGATCGCCGCGTCGTGCAACGTCGCCGTGATCGAGCCGGTTTTATGGGCGACCTTCGTTCCCTTGGGAAGCCCGGCCGGGATCTCGTCGTTGAACTCCTGGCGCAGCAGAATCTCCTTCATCAGTTGCGCGCTGGACGGCGACAGCACATCGCCGCGCTCGATGCGGAGGAGGAGCACGGCGAGGTCCGATGACGTGGTGGTGTTGTTCCGGCCCGCCTCGAACGCCTTGCTGTCCTCCACCCCGCGAAGCACCTGGATGCGACTGGCACCCAGCCCGTGCGCCATGGCATTGGCCTGTTCCGCGCCAACCAACGCAATGAGTGCGTTCGTTGCCAGGTTGCTGGACCGGACGATCATCCGCTCCAGCAGCTCGCGTACCGGCACGCGCTGGCCCACGCGAGCGTACATGGACGAATCACTGTCGTCTCCCGCGTTCAACGAGTACCGGGAACCGTCCACGATGGAATGGAAACCGTTCACCAACAGTATCTGTTGGTCCAGCGACAGGCGGCCCGCATCGACCGCGCGAAGCACCTCGAGCATCACCGGGATCTTCATGGTACTGGCCGCATGGAAGCTCACGTCTGCGCCGATGTCCAGAGAATCGCCGGTGCCAAGGTCGCGAAGACTCACCGCCACTTCGGCGCCCGGGACTTCAGCCACCCGGGCCATGATGCTGGCCCGGACGGAGTCCATTCGCCCTCGTTGCGCATCGAGTCCCCTTGGACTCGGCGCGACGATTGCGATGGTGACCATCATCACAGTCAAGAGTTGTCGCATGCGGCCGAATATATGGGTAGCGCGTAAAGTCCGAAAATATTTTGCGTTGCCTAACCCCTCACCCAATCGTTGTCACCTCGGAGCGACGCCGCTCTCTCGAGCCTTCAGTCCGCCATGTACTCAGTCGAGACCGCTGTGATGTCCTCCAATCGGGAACCGAAATCCGGCTTCAGTGCTGCCGCGGGGCGGGAGCGTCTGCGCTTTTCGGACTTCCTGTATGAGCGAACGCCTGCGGGGAAGGTCACCTGCCGAGTCACGCTCGAGTTTGCGGCGGGCGAACTGGTGCATGGGAACGTTTCCGGCCACGCCAGCCCCGCAGGAGACACGCGATTGGGCGCCGAGGCGGCCATTCGCGCCCTTGAAGCGTTCACGGAGCAAGCCATCACCTTCGAGCTGGTTGGCGTGAAGGTGGTGCGTGCCTTCGACGCGAATGTGGTGATTGCATCCATGATCCAGCATGGCGACGAGGGCCCCGAGCGCCTGCTTGGCTGCTACCTCACGGACGGTGACCTCGTACGTGGCGCCGCCCTCGCAGTATTGAACGCCACCAACCGCGTCCTCACCAACTTCATCGTCGCGCGCTGACGTCTGCTGCGTGGCGCTGGCCGGTCGGCGTGTATAGCAGTAAAGTCAGGGTCTTCCGCACGTTGTTTTAGTCTCGCCTGAACGGAAAGCCCACCAGTCCGCCGGAACGTCCCGACGCGGCCCAGCCCACGGAGTTGCAGTGCGCCACACCTCCTCGATCTTCGGCACGATCGTTCTGGCCCTGTGCGCACTACAGCCGTCGGCCATGGCAGCGCAGTCCGCCGATAGCCTGCCCAGACAGTCCGTACCGGGCGCGGTCCCGGTACCTCGCGCCGACATCCCCGTGGTGTCGCGCGCGGACGTCACTCGCCGCGCCGCCGACGTCTTTGGCGATTCCATCGCGACCATTCCAAAGTCCCTCCTGGGCACGGATTCCCTGGCGGCACTCGTGCCATCGTGGGACATCGACGTCAGGTCATACGAAACCAGGGACCGCGTTGCCCATTACGTCGACCTGTTCAGCGGGCGAGCCAGGGAACGCATTACGGAGCGGCTGGAACGCGGTTCACGCTACGAGGGCTTGATCCGCGCCAAAATGAAGGCCGGCGGAATCCCTGAGGACATGTACTACCTCGCCCTCGTCGAGAGTGGGTTCGACCCCAATGCGTACTCCAAGGCGGCGGCCGTCGGAATGTGGCAATTCATGACCGGCACGGGGCGGGACATGGGCATGCGAATCGACTGGTGGGTGGACGAGCGACGCGATCCTGTCAAGTCCACCTCCGCCGCCGTCCGTTTTATTCGCGACCTGCGCGATCAGTTTGGATCGCTCTACCTGGCCGCGGCCGCATACAATGGCGGCCCGGGCAGGGTTGCCCGGGGGCTGGTCCGCTATGCGGACGATCTCCAGGGTGCGCAGGGCGAGGACGCCTTCTTTCTCCTCGCGGAGAAGGATTACCTGAAAAACGAGACACGCGACTACGTGCCGCAATTGATCGCTGCCGCGCTCATTGCCAAGGACCCCGCGCGCTACGGAATGGAACTGCACCCCAGGCCCGCGTTCGAGTACGACTCTGTCACGGTACCTGCCGCTACCCCGCTCGCGATCGTCGCCAGGGCGGCGGGAACGACGACGGCAGGCATCAAGGAGTTGAATCCGCACATCCTCCGGGGCATGACGCCGCCACGCGACTCATCGACCGTGCGTATCCCCCTCGGCGCGGCCGTGTCCTTCGACTCCTCCTTCGCGACCATCCCGAAGGAGGAACGGACCTCCACGAAAACGGTGGAGAGCAGGAAGGGCGAAACAGCAGCAGCCATCGGCCGTGCCCATGGCATCTCGGAGGCGGCCATCCTGGCGTTCAATCCGAAGCTTCGCCGCCTGAAGAGCGGCCGTCTGGCATCCGGTCAGACCGTTCTGGTGCCCTCGCTGGCCGTTGCCGAGGCAGCCGTCAACGTGCCCGACCCTTCCATCGAGAAATACCCGAAGGCGTCGAAGTCGAAGAAGTCGAAGAAGGCGTCGAAGAAGAAGGCGTCGACGAAGAAAAAGACGGCGACGGCGGCCAGGAAGAAAGCGAAGAAGCGGGCCTGACCCTCTAGTCTACGATGCCGCGGCCCCGATAGCCCTTCGTGAGGATGCGATCGTACCCGTTGGAAGGGTTGTCACCCTGCGCCTGCGACTTTGCCACGGCGGCCGGTCCACGGTTGTAGACGAGCAGCGCCAGGTTCACGTCCCCGTGGTAGTCGTTCATCAAGCCACGCAGGTACCGGAGTCCAATCCGAAGGTTGGTGGTGGGCTCATAGAGCCGCTCCTTCGTAATGCCCTTCACGTACTCCCTCGCCGTGGACGGCATGAGCTGCGTCAGGCCCAAGGCGCCAACCGAGCTGGTGGCGTGCGCGTTGAACTCGCTCTCCAGGTTCACCAGACGGAACGCGAGATCTGGATCGATCCCTTCCGCGCGGGCCACGTCCACGATCTGGCCGGCCAACTCCGCGTCAATGCCGTATTGAGTGGAATAGCCGATGACTTTCCTGGCCTTGTCGAGCTGCAAACGGACAAGATCCAGCTCCCCCCGCGCGGAGTCGAGCTGCGCGGTGAGCGAACGATCGGTGCTGAGGTTGATCCGGAAGGAGTTGCTGCGACTGACTGAGGCGGCTTCCGCGTTCGGCGTAACCGGCTCACGATTTCCCAACAAAAAGGCCACGCTCCCGAGAAACGAAACGGCGAGCAGCGTGTGCTTCATGCGCGTGCGCCGCCGGTACCCGTCTCCGCGATGCACGTACGTGCCCCGAAGGTTCTTCATAAGTGTAACCCTTGTAAGGGTTTATGTAATGATGTCCAGCGAGCTGCTCCCTTAGGTTAAGGGGCAACGCCCGTGCCATCAACCCTTGCAAAAGTGCCGCTCCTACCACCTGACTTTTCGGCTAGCGATATATCGCGGACCACCATCCCGCGGTCGACGGCCTTCGCCATGTCGTAAATGGTGAGCAACGCGACGCTCGCCGCAGTCAGTGCCTCCATCTCCACCCCCGTCTTTCCCACGGTCCGAGCCACGGCGTCCACCCGGATTCCAGGCAGCGCCGCATCCGGCGTCAGGGTCACCGCCACGTCCGTGAGCGCGATGGGGTGACACAACGGGATCAGGTCGGCGGTGCGTTTGGCCGCCATGATGCCGGCAAGTCGCGCGACGCCAAGGACATCGCCCTTCGCCAGCGAGTTCGCCACGATGGCCGCCAGGGTTTCCGGCCCCATGACGATTGACCCCGTGGCGCGCGCCATCCGCGCCGTGTCCGCCTTGGCGCTGACGTCCACCATCCGCGCCGTGCCATCCTCCGCCACGTGCGACAATGCCTGAGGTGTGTCTCCATTCATGCGATCAACCGCTCCAACTGCCGGAGCAGCTCGCTCGTGATCAACTGAGGGTTCACGTTTCCCGTCGCGCGCGTCTTCGCCGCTTCCACAAGGTCCAGCGCCTTTGCCGCGGATGCCGCCGCCCGCGGATTGTTCCGCTCTGCCGACGACCGCACCCGCTCATGCAGCAGTGTAGTGAGGGCGTCCAGGGCAGTCGTGAACGCGCCACGCGCCTTGTTCGCACCCTGCATCAGCGAGGTTCGCATCTGCTCCTGACGGTCGCGGTTTGAGGCGGCATCCAGCATCCGCCGCGCGCGCGCAATCGCATCCGCCCACTCGGCGCCGGCCAGCAACGCACCGGGCGCGCCGTTTGCCAGGCGACGTTGGTCCTCCAGCTTCCTGGGGCCGCCGGCAGCAATCACCGCCTCCTGCATGGCAGGCTCCCCGAGCACGGCATCCACATCCGCCGCGCCCATGGCAGGTACCCGGACAGCCACGAGCCGTGAACGGATGGTCGGAATGAGCGCGCCGGGTTCGCTGGTAGTGAGAATGATGTTCGCCTTCGCCGACGGTTCCTCGAGCATCTTCAGAAACGCACCTGCCGAGTCCTCCGAACCTTCCCGCAGAACCATCCGCTCGGCTTCGCCGAGGATATAGACCTTCCGCGCCGCAATGGCGGGTGACATGGCGGATGACTGAACCATGGCCCGGATCGTCGATACATAGATGCCTTCTTCGGGTGCCGGGGGAGCGTACACTCCGGTTTTGTTGCGTTCGCTGATGCCTTCGCGGAAATCGTCGATCACCTTGGCGGGTGAAGCATCGGCGTCCTTGGGGCGGGGGCGGGGGAAGAACCAGTGGATGTCGGGATGCGTGCCACTCAGCGCATACCGGCAGTGCTGGCAGGCACCGCAGGGTTTGGGGTCAGGTCCGCTGCACAGCAGTCGCTGGCCGAGCCAGAGTGCGAGCCTCTGCTTGCCGACCCCCAGCGGGCCGTGGAGCAGAAGCGACCCGGGCAGTACGTCGCGCCGGATGGCGTCGTCGAAGCGCGCGCGAAGCGCGGTGTGGCCGTGAATGGGAAGGAGAGGCACGCAGAGAAGGTAGGGCAGGCGGGCGGTGTGATGGTAGGCCCGCCTGCAGTCGATACTGAACTCGGACGCAATCGATATTGCTTTGTAGTGTAAAGCACTTGACAGTTTACTTGCACCAACGCATTCTCCACACATGACACGCGTCATTCCGCTGCTGCCACAGGATCCGCCCGAGATGCACGAACGGGCGATGGACAATCTCCGCTTCATCCGGGAGACCATGGCGGCGGCGGCCACGTTCACGGCGGTGTCGGGGTGGGGAACGGTCGTCATTGGGCTCACGGCCATCGGTGCCACGCTCCTGGCCGCAGCCACCAAGAGCCCCACCCGTTGGGTGTTCATCTGGTTGTGCGAAGCGTGCCTCTCCGTCGCCATCTCCGTCTATACCATGGCCCTCAAGGCGCGCGCGGCGCAGTTGCCACTCTGGTCCGAGCCGGCACGCAAGATCGTGTTCAGCTTTGCCCCGCCAATGGCAGTCGGCGCCCTGCTGACGCTGGTTTTCTTCGAGCACAACCTGCTCGCGTTGTTGCCAGGTGTGTGGATGCTGTTGTACGGGGTGGGCGTGGTTGCGGCTGGAACCTTCTCCGTCCGGATCGTGCCGGTCATGGGCATCGCGTTCATGGCAGTTGGTTCGGTGGCGATGTTCGTACCGCCATCCTGGACGACGGCATGCATGGCGCTGGGTTTTGGTGGACTGCACCTCTTTTTCGGGACGTTGATCGCACGGAGGCACGGTGGCTAAGAACGGAACGGCGACCAAACGGTCGGGTGATGCGGGAGGCGAGCGGCCGCGGGGAACGCGCGCGCTTCAGTCCATGCCGGGCACGGCGAAGCCCGCACATGCCGATGAGGGCGCGCTGGCGCTCGATCGGCTCATTCACGAGCGCATGCGTCTCGGCATCGTCAGTGCGCTGGCGGTCAACGAGTCCTTGACCTTCAATGAGCTCAAGCGGCTCATGAACACCACCGACGGCAACCTCAGTGTCCACGCGCGCAAGCTCGAGGACGCAGCGTACGTCACATGCACCAAGTCATTCGAAGGTCGAGTTCCACGCACGGAATATCGTCTCGCTGCTGCCGGGCGCCGCGCGCTCGAGCGGTACCTGAACCATATGGAGGCGCTCATTCGCGCCACACGGGAGCGCTGAGAGCGCCGATGCATACGTCACGACATTCCGGGTCGCACGCACACCCGAGCTTTTCCGGCCTGCACCTCGCCATGATCATGGATGGCAACGGGCGATGGGCTACAGCGCACGGTCTCTCCAGGTCTTCAGGCCACGAGGCGGGGCTTCGTACGGCGCGCGAGATCGTCGAAGCGTCGGTGCGCGAGGGTGTGGGAACGCTCACGCTCTACGCATTCTCATCCGACAACTGGAAGCGCCCGTCGGCTGAGGTCACCGCGCTCATGCGGTTGTTTCGCCGGGCACTCATCGGCGAGGCGAAACGTTGCCTCCAGAACGGTGTGCGGCTTACGATCCTCGGCCGGCGCGACCGTCTTCCCTCGTCGCTGCGTCACACCATTGACCAGGTAGAGGACCTTACGGTCACGGGATCGCAGATGCACTTGCGGGTGGCCGTGGACTATTCGGCGCGCGACGCCATGCTTCGCGCTGCCGCCGCAATGCGCGGTGAAAGTGTTTCACGTGAGGCATTCACAGAGTTGCTGGCGCGCGTGGATCACGACGCCACCCCCGCGCGGGATGTGGATCTCGTGGTTCGGACCGGTGGCGAGCAACGGCTCAGCGACTTCCTGCTGTGGGAGTGTGCGTACGCCGAGTTGCTCTTCGTGGACAAGATGTGGCCGGACTTCAAGTCCGAAGACCTCGCGGAGGCGCTCGCGGACTTCCGGAGCCGAAATCGGCGATTCGGCCTGGCTCCGGAGCAAGTGGCCTCTTAAGCAGGCGGGCGGCGCCGCAAGGCGCCGCGGCGGCGGCCGGGGCGAAGACCACCTCCGGTCCCCTACGGGCAGGCAGCCGGTGTCAACTCCCGGCGTTTCTGGCCGATACTCTATCGCGACTCACCCTTAGTCGCGATTACTCAATGTCCACTGCATCACGCGTACTCGTCGTTGATTCGAGTACACCACAATCCCAGGTGCTCCTCGAGTTGCTTGGCGCCGCCGGCTACGAAGCCGCGGTAGCAGGCAGCGTCCAGGAAGCAGCGGCCGTCCTCGGCCGCGACGCCGTGGATCTCGTGATTGTGTCGGTGCATGATGCGGCAGAAGCCGAGCCGCTCTTTGGTCCCGCTGACGATGCCTCGTTGATCCTTCGCGTGGCCGGTTCCGAAAAGAATGTCATTCGTTCAGTTGGTTCTGGCGTCCACACCGTCCTGCCCAGTGACGTGTCCGCGGACATCATGCTCTCCGTGGTGGAGCGTGCGTTGCGCGACACCAACCTTCGGAGAGAATTTGCATTGCTCCGCGCGCGCGCATCCGAGGAGATCTCGCGGACGTTGATCGGCCGGTCCTCGGCCATCGCGCAGTTGCGAGAGTTGATCGGTCGCGCCGCGGCATCGCAGCGCACGGTGCACATCACCGGCGAAGCCGGCGTCGGCAAGGACCTGGCGGCGCGACTCGTCCACGATCTCTCCGAGCGCGCCGCTCGCCCCTTCGTGCGGCTCCGATGCACCGATGCCGATGCGGCCGCGTTGGAGCAGGAACTGTTCGGATTGGCGGCAACCGCGGGACGCATGGGGCGCAAGGGATTGCTCGAATCAGCGCGCGGCGGAACAGTGGTGCTGGACGAATGCTCCGCGTTGACGCACTCGCTGCGCACGCGCGTCGCGCAGGCGATCATCACCCGCCGCGCATCGCGCGTTGGTGATGATGCACTCGTTCGCGTGGACGTTCGGTTCGTGCTGACCACTCGCGACTCCATCAAGACGGCGCAAAGCTACGGAACGGCCGACGTCATCTTCGACGGCGTGTCCGTATTGCCCATCTCCATTCCGCCGTTGCGTGAACGCCGCAGCGATATCCCGCTCCTCGTGCAGCATTTCCGCGGGCGATTGCTTCAGGAGCAAGGGCTGTCGGCACGTCCCTTGGCGGCGGATGCGATCATGTCCCTCCTCGCGCAGGAATGGACGGGCAATGTGCGCGAGCTGGAGCACTGGGTGGAACTCGACGCCCTACGCTCTGGTGAGTCACGCCACGCCATCGGTGCCCACGTAGTGGAGACCTCCGATAACGGCCTCGCCATCCCGGCTGACGCGCCATGGACGTTGGAGCAGTTGGAGCGGAAGTACATCCTGCACGTCCTCGAACAGGAAGAGGGCAACCAGAGCCGGGCCGCTGAGCGACTCGGCATTGATCGCCGCACCCTGTATCGGAAGCTGAAGGAATATCGGGAACTGGGGTTGAAAGCGTCCTGAGCGTCGCTCAGTTCCTGATCAATCGTACGCTGCCGGATCCGGATTCGATCCTGATCCGCCCCTTCCCGCCGCCGATCGTTCCACGCAACGCGCGGCGTTCCACGCGTGACATCTTCACTTCGAAGTCCGTGTCGATGCCTCCGCTGCCGGTCTGGATGTCCACCGCGGCGCTGAGTGCAGACGGAAGGCGCAGCGTGACACCGCCTGATCCCGCTTCGATGGACACATCGTCCACCTGGGACAGCAGTTCGACATCGGTACTCCCACTCCCAGTTTCCAGGTGGAGCCGCGGCGTCTTCACACCGGCAAGTCGCACCCCGCCCGAGCCCACGTCTGCCGTGAGTTCCGTTACATCGATGGCGCGTCCGCGAAGTGAACCGGAGCCGATGTCCATTCCGAGCCTGCCGCCGCGCACACCGTCCAGCGTCGCGCCGCCGGAGCCGCTGTCGAGGGTGAGGTCACCCGTCATGTCGGTGACTTCCACGCCGCCAGATCCCGCGTCGAGCTTCAAGGAACCGCGAATGTGCGACACTCGCGTTCGGGACGAACTGACATCCACGTCCAGTGTGCCATCAACGTTTTCAATCGTCGTCTCGCCAATTCCCTGACGGAGATAGAGCGTCTTCCCGCGCGGAACGATCACGTGCAAGTCCGCGTGCGCGTCCAATCCGTCGCCCCGGCTGCTGATTTCCACGCGATTGCGTTGGTTACGGCCACCTGAGTCGTTGTCGCCAAAGGTGCCATCGTCGTTGATGGTGAAGGAAGAACGGCCGTTCCAGTTCGCGTCCGCGTAGTAGATACGGTCCGATGGATACAGCACGCGCAACGCGCTGTGCCCGCGCACATCGCCAGTCTGCAGCTTGAGGCGACTTGCATCGCGGCCTCCGCGCGTGACTTCCACCACAACGCGGTCGCCAGAGCCACCTTCCACCTTCAAGCGGCCGACGATGTTGTAGATGGCAACCTCGCGGCCCTCGAGGTTGATGCGTTCCACCTGCTGCGCGGCGAGCAGGGACGGCACCAGCAGGGACAGCGCGACGATTGAAGAACGCATCGTGAGCCTCGGTGGGGAGTTCGAACGCGCCCCAAACAGGCGCGTCCAGATTATGACAGTCGAGTGTGCGCAGAGGTTTGAATCCAACGGTACGTCCATCCGTACGGCTACAAACACCAGCAGGGTTCAACGGTCTGGACGGTGGCCCGAAGGGGCGCCATCCTTCCCCTCGTGGCTCCGCGGTCGCATCCCGTCAAGGATGTCTGATGATGCAGTTCACTCCTCGATCAGGTTCCGGGTACATGAAACGCTGGCTGAAAGGATTGGGATACGTCCTGGGTGGTCTGTTGGTCCTCGTGCTCATCGCGGCCTCTGGAGTCTACGGATTCTCTGAATCACGCATGCGCAAGCAATACACGATCACCCCTCCGCCCCTCACCATTCCCACCGATTCCGGATCGGTTGCGCGGGGCGAGCATCTGGCGCGTTCCATCGCGGGCTGCGCCGACTGCCACGGTGCTGACCTCGCCGGTCAGGTCGTCGTGGACGATCCGGCCCTCGGCCGCATCTACGCCAAGAACCTCACCGCAGGGAAGGGTGGTGTTGGCAAGGTATTGAGTGATGCCGATTTCGTTCGTGCCATCCGTCACGGCGTGGACCCCACCGGCAAGGCACTCAAGGTCATGCCGTCCAGCGACTATGCCAACCTGAGCGACGAAGATCTCGCCGCGATCATCGCGTTCGTGAAGTCTCGCCCGCCCGTGAACAAGGAAGTACCGGCGATCGTGCTGGGCCCGGTTGGTCGCGCACTGCTCGTTGGAGGAAAGCTGCCAATTCTGCATGCGGAACGGATCGATCATGCAAAGCCGCACATCAAGGCCGTAACTGTTGCCACCACGGCGGAGTATGGCGGGTACCTCGTGACGTTCGGCTGCAAGGGTTGCCACAGCGCGTCGCTGGCCGGCGGACACATTGCCGATGGTCCCCCCGACTGGCCGCCAGCGGCCAACCTGACTCCATCCGGACCGACAAAAACCTGGAGTGAAGAGGACTTCCGTCGGTTGTTGCGCGCCGGAAAGCGGCCCGATGGCAGCGCAGTCAACGATGTCATGCCCTGGCGTTCCATCGGCCGGCTCACGGACGATGAAATTCGCGCGATGTATCTCTACCTTCGCACGGTTCCCGCGGCGGCCACCCCAGGGGTGAAGCCAGCGTCGTAGTTGCTACAGCCTCGCCGCCGCGCGCTGAACCGTTTCGAGCGCGGCGGCCACGCTGTCCGCCGCCGCGGCAAGATGCCCCATCTTCCGGCCCGGTCGTGCGCCCCCCTTTCCATACAGGAAGAGTCGCGTACCAGGCACTTCGAGCGCGCGCGCAAAGTCCGGCTGTCGGCCTTCCATCCAGAGATCGCCGAACAGATTGACGATGGCGGACGGCCGCGTCGGCTCCACCGCGCCAAGGGGCAAGTCACACACGGCGCGTACGAGCTGTTCAAACTGGCTCGTGGGGCTGGCCACCTCAGTGGCGTGAAACGAATTGTGCGGCCGCGGTGCCAGCTCGTTTACCAGCAGGCGGCCATCGGTGAGCAGGAACATCTCCACGGCCAGAATGCCTTCGAGCGAGAGCGCCTGCGCGATATCCAGTGCAAGCGCGCGTGCCTGGCCGGCAATGTCATGAGGCAACTCGCCCGGGAGCACACTCCAGGCGAGAATCTGCCGTTCGTGGTGATTGACGGCCGGTGGATAAACGATCGTCTCGCCGGACGCGCGTCGCGCCACGAGCACACTCAATTCGAGCACCAGCGAGAGCCCCTGTTCGGCCACCGATCGGCGCCGGCCAAGGTCATCAAACGCACCGTCCACGTTGGTGCTGGCGTCGAGGCGCACCTGGCTGCGGCCATCATACCCGCCACGACACGCCTTCACGAACAGTGACGAACCAAGCGTGCGTACGGCGTCGTGAAGGCTGGCCGCAGAATCCACGACCGCGTACGGCCCAATGGGAATGCCCTGCGCGGACAACCATTCCTTTTGCCGCTCGCGATCCTGCACGATGCGCAGGACGGCCGCACCCGGACGAACCGGCGCATGCGCAACAGCGGCTTCGAGCGCCGCCGGGGCAATCTGTTCGATCTCGATGGTGATGACATCGCACTCGCGGGCGAGCAGCGCCGCAGCGTGGGGGTCATCGAAGGGAGCGGCCACCACCCGATCCACGACCGGGCGCGCGGCACAATCGGGATTGGGATCGAGCACCTGAACCCCGTAGCCCAACGAGCGCGCAGCCAGGGCAGTCATGCGGCCTAGCTGCCCGCCGCCGAGGATTCCAATGGTAGCGGGAGGCAGGATGGCCATCAGGCGTGCGGAGCGGAGAGGTCGGTGTCAGCGAGAACGGCCGCTGTGCGCACGGCGCGCCAGGCTCGCAGTCGCTCTCGCAGTGCGGGTCGGCCGGCGGAAAGGATGGCGGCGGCAAGCAGCGCCGCATTCATGGCGCCCGGTTCACCGATGGCCAGCGTGCCCACCGGAATACCCTTGGGCATCTGCACAATGGACAGGAGCGCGTCCACCCCATTGAGCTGCGTTGCCGGAATGGGCACGCCGAGCACAGGAAGGATGCTGATGGCGGCCACCATGCCGGGCAGGTGCGCCGCGCCACCGGCCGCCGCGATGATCACCTCGATTCCTCGCCCTTCGGCAGATGTCGCGTAATCGAACATCCATTCCGGCGTACGATGTGCCGATACTACTCGTACTTCATGCGGAATGCCCAGTGCGCTGAGCACGTCCACCGCGTGTGACATGATGCGCAGGTCGCTTCGGCTACCCATGATCACCCCCACCAGGGCCGGCGATGCGTCGGCCGGAGGGGCAGCGGGAGAGGGGGGACGGGAAGCCATGCGCGGTGTGTGCGGGTTGTTGGTGCGTGCGGGTCAAAGATAGCGTGGTCGTCTTGGTGAAAGCCACCGCCCACGCGCAGGCACTCCTGAGGTTTCGCCGGAGGCAGTACGTGCGTCTATCACACAGTTGCCGGGCGACGACGCCCGCGAAATCCGCTCTTCGCCCACTGGCATGAACGTCCATTTTCGCTGGTCCCGCGCCGCATCGGGCATCCTTGCCATCGCCCTGATCTCGGCGACCGTCTCGAGCTGTTCGCGCGGCCCGTCCGCGGGCGGCGAACTCGGGATTGCCGTGGCCCTGGATCCGCACCGCGCAGGCATGCAGTCGGTCTACAACGGCGTGCAGCTCGCCGTGGATCAGCTGAACACGCAGCGCAACGGCGGCGCAGCGCTCAAGATGATCAAGGGCGCCGCCGACGTGAGTGATCCCATCAAGATTGCGGACACCTTTCGAGGCGATCCGAACGTGATCGGCGTGGTAGGGCATCCGGAGAGTGGTACCACGCTTGACGCCATCGGCGAATACGCGGACACCAAGAACGGCGGGCGCAACGCCGTCGTCGCCATCTCGCCCACCGGAACGAGCCCGGCGTTGAGTGGCGCGAACAAGTGGTTGTTCCGCGTGTGCCCCAGCGATGTGCAGACCAGCCGCACCATGGCGCGGTTCCTCCTCGATTCACTGCATGCGCAGCGCGCAAGCGTGATCTATCGCAACGACGCCTACGGAAAGGACTGGGCCAAGTCGTTCTCCGATGCGTACAGGGAGGGGAAGGGCACGGTTCTCGAACGTGATCCCTACCTGCAAGGGGTAACGCCGTGGGACGCATACGCCGCCTACATCAAGAAACTCAAGCCGGACGTGGTGCTGTTTCCGGGAAGCACCGAGGATGCAGTGCTGCTGCTTCGCGCGATGCGCAGTGTTGGCGAGTCCGTTCCCCTGGTGGGCGGTGACGCCACCTCAGGGCTCGAGGCCAACGCCGCTGAATTTCCGAACGTTCGCTATGCAGCCTTCTTTCTCGCGCGTCGTGCCACCACGCCGGAAGCGCTCGCGTTCATCGCGGCATACAAGGCGGCTTTCAAGGGCGAAGAACCCGATCAGCGCGCCGCGCTGTCGTACGACGCTGCCATGATCATCGGCAAGGCATTTCAGGCGGTGGGCGCGGATCGCGCAAAGATCCGTGACTACATCGAGACCATCGGTCGTCCCGGCGGTATTCCGGTGATGATGGGCGCGGCCGGTCCCATCAAGTTCGATGACAAGCACGATGCAGTGGAAAAACCGGTGGTCGTCGCCAAGGTCGGACAATGAAGATGCTCACGACCATCCATGCTCGCCTGCGCGCCGGCTTTGGTGTGACGGTGGTGCTGATTCTCACCGCCGGCGTACTCTCGGCATACGGGCTCCAGCAGTCGGGAACGCGGAACGAAGCGCTCGTCGCGGACCTGCGGCTTCAGCAGGAGACGGTGCAGCAAGTCGCCTATCGCATCCTTCAGGAAACCACCGCGGGTATGCGGTTCCTCAATACCGGCAATGTCGCTGATGGCGAGCGCTATGCCGCCCTCGCCGACGAGGCCGACCAACTCCGCCGCAACGCGGTGAAGCTGGATGCGCTGTCCGGCGCGGAGCGACAGAAGCTGAAGGATCTGGGCACGCTTCAGGGTACGGTCGAAGTCGGCATCGGCGTGGCGCACGCATACATCGCCATTGGCAAGACGGATCTCGCCACCGCCACGCTGGAGAAGAACGCCGCGTCCCTGGATCAGGTGGACAAGACGCTGGAGCAACTGCGCACCGAAGGCGCGCAGCGGCTGAGCGAACGCCAGCGGGACGCGGCGAGCGCACTCAAGCGGAACCTCGCGCTGCTGACGTTGTTGGTGGTGGCGGCCACGCTCGTTGGCATTGTCTCGGGTATCACGACATCACGCGCCATCACGCGACCACTCGCCGCGCTCTCGCGCGATCTGGACGCCATCGGTCGCGGCGACCTGCGCATGAGCGACATCCAGCACGAGACGCTCGGCGCTGCGGAATACGAAGCATTGGCGACGTCGTTCAATCAGGCTCGCGAACGGTTGCGGAGCCTGTTGAGCGAAATGCGGCGTCAGTCGGACGACGTGGCAGCGGCGGCCGGGGAGTTGGCCGCGTCTGCAAGCGCCGCGTCGGACAGCACCCAGCACGTGGCCGCCGCGGTCACGGAGATGGCGCACGGCGCTGGCGTACAGCTCGATGTCCTCACGGGAGCGGGAAGCGCTGTGTCGCAGCTCGCGGCGTCCGGACGCACCATCGACGTGGCCGTACGGGAGAGCCAGTCGCGAGGACGGGAGATCCGAGTGTCGGCTACCGCCACGGCGCAGGAAATCGGTCGTGCCGTGGATACACTGCTGGCCGCACGGGAGGTTTTCGATCGCAGCGCCAAGGAAATCTCGACGCTGCGCGAATCGCTGGGCATGGTGGACGATTTCGCCACCACCATCTCCGAGATCGCCTCACAGACAAATTTGCTCGCGCTGAATGCCGCCATCGAAGCCGCACGCGCTGGTGACGCGGGCCGCGGGTTCGCCGTGGTCGCGGAAGAAGTGCGCAAGCTTGCCGAGCAAAGCGGCAAGGCCGCGCACGAGGTGGCGGCGAGTGTCAGTCGCATTCGTGAGGGCGTCGTGGGCACGTCGCGCGCCGTGGAGAACGGTACGACCCAGATGAAGGACGTCACCAAGATCGCGGACGCGGCGCGGCAGGCGCTCACGCAGATCCAGGTCGCGGTGGAACGTGTGGAGGAAGCGGCCGCACAGGTGTCGGAGGCCGTCGCAGCCAATGCCGAGGCGATCGTGCTCGTCGAGGAGGCCATCGCGAAGGCGGGCGATACAGCGCAGAGCCACGCGGCATCGGCCGAGGAAGTGGCCGCTGCCACGGAGGAGACGTCCGCCTCGGTCGAGGAGTTGGAGGCCACCAGCCAGATGCTGAATGAATCCGCGAGGCGCGTGCGCGAGCGTGTGAACGAGTTCAGGGTGGATTGAGCGCGCGAGGACACCGCGCCATCTTGTATCAGTCCAATCTTCCGCACGCGTTCAACACCCTTCAGCCAAGTCCATCATGAGGCGCCTCGCGTCCTACGTCTCCGGCTCGCTTCGAGAACTATGGGAGCGTCCGGCGCACCAGGTGCCTGGCCTCGATGGGTTGCGCGCCATGGCCATCCTGCTCGTGGTTGGCCGTCACTTCTTCGGTGACTTCTGGACCAACCACATCCATACGCCCATGCCCGCCATGGGGAACTGGGCGCCGTTCAGCCTCGGCTGGACCGGTGTCGATCTCTTCTTCGTGCTGAGCGGCTACCTGATCGGCAAGCAGTTGTGGCGTGAGCGCCTGGACACGGGCACGGTGAATTTCAAGGAGTTCATCCTGCGGCGCGGATTCCGTATCTGGCCGCTCTTTTTCGCGATGCTCACGTACTACGCCCTGTTCGGGCCTGTGCATCCGTCAAAGTGGGATTTCCTGTTCCTCACGAATTTCCGTCGTTTCACCGGCGGCTTCGATGATGCCTGGTCCCTGGCCACGGAAGAGCAGTTCTACATCATCGTGCCGTTGATGCTGATTGCCACGGCATTCATTCGCCGGCCGCTCCTCTACTACGCCGGCATTTTCGCATCGATCGTTACGGAATGGATTCTCCGCGTGATCGTCATGCAGCGCTTGATGAGTCAGGGCATCACGGGACAGCGCCTGCTCGAGACGATGCACTACCCGATCTTTCTGCACAGCGACGCCCTGATGGCGGGCCTCACTATCGCATTGCTGTCCGTCCTGCATCCGGCGCGATTCAAGGCGCCCAATTCTGCCGGGTTCTCGAAGGCCGGTCTCGCGGTGTTCATTGGCGCGACGGCGCTTGGCGTGGCGCTGCGTCAGACCAACAAGGTGATCTTTGCCTTCACGGGACTGGGCTTGCTGTACGGCGGCCTCACGCTCTGGGTACTGTGGGATCGCTCCATCCTCACGTCGCCCTTCAAGTGGCGCATCTGGTATCCCATTTCGCGCCTGTCCTACGGCATGTACCTGAACAACTTCGTGATCCTCCCTGGCACCACGTACTACGCGCTCACGCACGTGCGCCGGGCGACGGGATCACTGATTGCGGGATGCACCGCCGGCATGATCGTGGGCGCGCTCACGTCGATGTTCGTGGCCACCATCACCTTCATCCTAGTGGAGCGGCCATTCCTGATCCTGCGCGATCGGGTACTCAAGCGGCACGTTCACATGCACGCGGGGCATGAAGAACTGTCCGGCGCGGCCGTGGCCGGCACGGCGGCGTAAAAGGCAGCCAAATCGGACTACTCGACGACATCGACGAGTTTGTATCCTATGATGACCCACTGATCGGCTTTGGATTCCAGGCGGTAGCGAAAAGTCTGGTAGCTAAAGCCTCCAGGCCCGATCTCGGCCGTCACAACCCGCACCGTCACAACATTCTTTCGGAGCAACCCCGCGCCTTCAGTAGTGTCCCGCGGTAGTCCTACTACGGCAACGATTCGCTCCTCCTTGGGGCACCCACGGTGAACTCCTGTCGGATCATGCACCATCATGATCCCTCCACAGTTTTCCGGTCGAGAAGAGTTCCCCGTCGGCATTCCCATCGCCTTGAGCACCCTGCTGCGCCGCGCGGCAATTTTGCCCAGGAATGAAGCCCAAAGGTCAGGATATGCCTGTGCATCGGGGTCATCGACGACGGGCAACGTGTCTACCTGCAAATGCAGTCCATGGCGTGCAAAGACAGTATCTCTGTTCATGGACTTGACGAGCACAACGAAGAGCGCTGAGTCTCGATCACTGGCCTGTGCTACGGCGCGCGCAGGTACTGCTGCCGGCAAGGCCAGTCCACAGAGCAGTGGCAGGATTGACGCTTTCATATACCCACCTCGTTTGTTGCACTACGGAACGCCACCACAACTCTCGGCGGTGATTCCGAGCAATTTTTGAGCTCACACCACGCCTACCCAACCGCCCGCGACATGACGACGGCTCCCCAAGAATCGGCCCAAGTGTCCCCCTGAACGACGAACGGCCTGCCGAAGAGGCAGGCCGCGCGTTCATAGCTGCAGAAGGGGAAGCTCCCCAGGTAGGACTTGAACCTACGACCCTTCGATTAACAGTCGAATGCTC
>JBDUCM010000229.1:0-6699 GCA_040003455.1 bacterium | reverse complement strand
CTGACGCTCGTCCCTGACGGGACTGTTGACTGGCCGAACATCGGAGTCGTCGCGAAGACGACTGGCAGCAGCCACGTGCCAAGCACATGGCCGCGCCGCAGAACCCGTGGAACCTCACTTCTTCCGTGTGTGGCGGTCCTCCGGCTGTTCACTCCCTGAACCGTCGCGGTCACTAGTCGCGTGTCAACAGTCGAATGAAATGTCTGGTCGCAGACGGCAGTCGGCGTGGTAGTCCCGCGCGCGCTGATTGGCCACGTGCCTATCAGTGCGCCGACAGGCCGCAGACAACGAGGAAGGACGTTGGTAACTCTCCCACCAAAGGTCGCTGCGGCTGATCCAACGCGCGTCATGCGGTCGGCGGAGCGGGGATCGTGATGTTGAAGACGGACTGAAGCGGTGCGAGTGCCGTTTGCACGGCAAAGTCGCGACGCGCCAGCGCGAGCGCAACGGGATTCTTTGCGTCGCGAAGTATGGCCAGCAAGAGATCGGAGAGATCGTTGTCGCCACGGGCAGCAGCGATCCTGCGGGCAATGGCCAAGGTAACGCGGGTGCGAGTCGTCATTGAAGGAAGCACGGACTCATTCATTCCAGCCATCGCTTGAAGAGCTGCTGACTCTCGCCCGATTGGGCGAGACTCAAAAGAGTGTCGACACTGAGATCCTCATCGAGGTGGGGCCAGCGAATGCCCCACCGCGCCCGATGGGCGAAGTAGTCGTGCCCCCTCCTCAGGAGTGGGGCCGCGTGCTCCCACACCAACAGAATGATATGGGCGAGCAAACGAAGCGCCAACTATCCTGACACAGGGGGCCGGAATAATCTGTTACCCATCATCCCGCTTGCTCAGCGCGGGCTGCCCACCGGCGATGGATGCGGTCTTCACATCGGAGCCGTGTTAAGGATGTGGAGGCCCTTCTGGCAGTCGTATACGCCCTTTCCAATCCATTCGTGTGCGCCACCCGCCACGTCATCGGCACGACGTGTATAAAAGATCGGACCAAACCACAGCATAGTGCCATGCCACCCATTGAATTGCACCGAGTGCCACTGGAGCTGTTCGTGTGCGCGTGCACGCCGGAGCACGTAGGCTTGAAGTTCAATGATGGTCTCTGCCCGGAAGAACGGTTCGGGTTTGCCATTGCTTCCAGCGCTAAAGACGCCAAAGTGCGGCGAGACGTGCATGCGAATGGCGGCGGTGTCGCCGGTCGCGATCGCGTGGAACCAGCCAGTCAGTGCTCGCACTGCAGCACCGGCGCTGCACCCCCGCGGCGCAGAGGTCGTATCACCACTGACTACCACCGCGCTAGTGTGTGGCCGAGGCGCCTGCGCGAGGGGCGCCGTCACGGTCAGACAAGCGACCGCGACTAGACTGCGCATTGGTGGCACTCGATCCTCCTGGACGCACGTTGACCGCATGACGCTAAAGCTCACTTGCAACGGAACATGCAAAATGCGAGCGTAGCGGGCTACCGACGCTCCTTTGACAAGTGTATTTAATGTTCGCCTTCATTTCGCCGATCGTCGCCGCTGCGCTCGCCTGCGGGCTCGTCGTGATCCTGTCCCTCGCGGTCGCCCGATCCGCTGGCGCCGCCGGCCGCGCGCCCACCGTGCGACTCGCGACGTTTATCGCCGCGGTGGCATTCGTGCCCATCCCCGGCATCAGCGCCATCGCGCTGCTGGCGACGGTCTTGGGGCACGGAGCCGTTCCGCGATTGCTGGCCTTGACCACCATCCCTCTCGCGGTGGCCGCGATCGTGCCACTCGCCCGCTGGCTTTACGGACGCGCTTATGCCGCCGATTCGTCGCGCCGGAACGCCGTCGCGCCCTATGCGGCCGTCGACACGGGATTGCCGGTGTCGTACTGGGCCATCGAGGCCGCTGCCGTCTTTGCCCTCGTCGCCGCAGTTGGGCTCACGACCGAGCGGCTCCTTGGCGACGCGCTCGTTCTCGTCTGCGGTATGCCCGTTGCCGTCGCGCTGCCGGCACTGTTGCGCGCCACGCTCGCGCCACGCATGGCACGCCGCCGCCTCAGCGAGACGACCCGCCGCCGTTCCGCAGCCAACACGGCGGAGCTGGCGGATCCCACCAGCACCGGAGCACCGGCCGGCGACCGATTGGCGGACGTTCGGCATTGGACAGCGCAGCTCGCGCAGGAGCACGGCTGCCCTGCACCCGCGGTCGTCGTTGCGCCGCATTCCGCGACGTATCTCGCAAGCAGCGATCGCTCCAATTCCGTCATCGTCATCGACGACCAGCTCTTTCGTGTCTTCGAGACGTCGGAGCTTCACGCCGTGATGGCGCATGAGATCGCGCACCTCGTGCGCAACGAGCGCTTGCGCCGCGCCATGACCGAATCGCTTGTGGTGGCGAGGTACCTCGGAGTGATGCTCGCATACTCGTACCTGCGCGGGCCTATCAGCGGGAGCTACGTCATCGTGTTGCTCATCACGTATGCGTACGTCCGGCAGGCCGTCGACCGCTGGAGCATCCGGCGCGGGGAGTTCAGCGCAGACCTCACCGCCGCGCAGTGGCTCGGCGACGCCCGCCCGATGATCTCGGCGCTCCAGACCATCGCGCGCGTGCGCGGGGTGCCTCTCGCCCGGCGCCTCGGGCACAGGCCTTCCTTCGGCGAGCGCATAACCGCGCTCGCGGGCTTCCGTGTCGCAGCCGGGGAAGGCCAACCGTGAGTATGCCGGACGCATCGCACCGATAGGCGCTGCCTTCGCTGCGTCACGCCTTGATCCTGGCGTCACTCATCTGGATGATCGCCGCCGCTTGCACTTCATGGTGTCCCGATCGCTGGCGCGAGTCTCGGTTCCATCCACTCACTCTGCAACGCGGCAGCCCGTTGCCGCGGCGCGCGATGCCGCGGCGCGCGATGCCTCCGCGCGCGGTCTTGCTTTACGGACCGATCGGTTCTATATTCTCGACATGACAACGCTGGGACGGCCCATCGAGTACGACCGGGAGAGGACGATCAAGAGCGCGCTCGGCGTCTTCTGGCGACAGGGCTACGAAGCCACGTCGATGACGGACTTGTGCCGCGAGACCGGACTTTCGAAGAGCACGCTGTACGCCGTCTTCGGCGACAAACGACGGATGTTCCTGGACGCCATACAGGAGTACAGCAACGGGATGCTGGACGAACTCCACCAACGGTACCGGGCAGCCGCCTCGCCGGTCGCGTTCTTCCACGACGTGCTTCACTCGGTCGCGCGAGAGGCTGGGCCCGACGGCGAGCGGCACGGCTGCCTGGTGATGAACTCGGCCACCGAGTTTGCCCAGTCCGATCGCGACGTAGCGCGCATCGTCCGCCGGACGCTCGACCAGATGACGGCGCTGTTCGAGGACGCCTTGGTCAGGGGAACGCGGCAAGGCGTCGCCAGGACGAAGAGCTCACGAGTAACCGCAGTATTTCTGGTGAGCACGATTGCGGGCATGAAGACGATGGTCAAGGCGGGACGCAGCCAGCAGGAACTCGAAGCGCTGGCCGACATCGCGATGCAGCACGTGTGAAGCGCCAACACCGACCGCCGGACTTTTTGCTGTATTTTGGACCGAACGTTTCACAATCAAGGAGAGACGCAACATGAAGAGTTACTTGCTGGTCCATGGTGCCTGGCACGGCGCATGGGCATGGGACGAGACGCGCAACGCCCTCGAAGCCGCTGGCCACAAGGTTGAAACGCTTGACCTGCCGGGCCATGGGCAGGACACCACCGATGTAAAAGACGTGACCTTCCGCGGTTACGTCGATGCCGTCAAGGCAAAGCTGTCGCGATCGGCAGGCCCACAAATCCTGGTGGGCCACAGTCTCGGCGGCGTAGTCGTTTCCCAGGTCGCTGAAGAAATGCCGCAGTCGGTAGAGGCCTTGGTGTTCGTCTCCGGATTCGTCCTGCGCGCCGACGAGAGCCTGTTCGACGTCATGTCGGCGGACACGGGAGTCACGTTCCTGCCAAAGCTGGTCTTCACCGAAGACCAATCAGCCGCAACGGTCTCCATGGAGACGCTTGCATCGATGGTGTACAACGGCGGCAGCGAGGCGCAGGTCGCGAAGGCCGCGCCTCTCCTCCGTCCGCAGGCCACGCAACCGTTCTTCGCCCACACCACGCTCAGCGACGCCAACTTCGGGCCGATCCGAAAGCTCTACGTCGAGTGCGACGACGACCGCGTGCTCTCCCTCGACATGCAGCGCACGATTGAAGGACGCTTCGGAATCACGCCGCTCGCCACGCTCCACTGCGGCCATGTGCCTCTCGTCACCGCGTCTCGCGCGTTGGGCGAGGCGTTGGCCAGAGCCTAGCGGATGGCCCGTCCGGCCGCTCCAAGGCGCGGTACGGGAACCGCGAGATCCATCGAAACCCAACCACGAACACACATCAAGGAGTCATCATGACGTATCTGGAAATCACTCTGAAAGTTGCGCCCGAGCGCCGCGCCAGCGCCGCCGAGGTTTACGCCCGCTACCGGACCCCGTTTCTGAACACCGTGCCTGGTGCGCGTGCCAAGGAATTGCTCGGGCGCGATGACGATGTTCAGGTGCTCCACACCTTCGACACCGACGCGCAGGCCCAGGCCTATCTCAAGAGCCCGCTCTTCGCGCAGGATGTCGTTGGCGCGCTGACACCGCTCCTCGAGGCTGCTCCGGACGTTCGGATCTACAACGCACTCTAAGGAGCCGGCGAGCGGCGGGGCGCCATCAGCGCTCCGTCGCGTACGCACGCGACCGACGGTTCACGGTCCCGAGCCGCGCATGCGACGCCGCCATCTCGCAAAGAATGCGCGGAGCGCGAACGCCCAGGCATTCAGCGGATCGATTGATGTCGCCCGCTCCAGGTCTTCCAGCGCATGTCGTCGCGATACATCCGTGGCGCCGTGCCGATAGGCCTCGACGAATCCCGATTCCACCAGCGCGCGCACGTGTAACGGATCGATAGCCAACGCACGCCCAGTGAACGCCAGACCCGCGGCGCTATCCCAGTCGAACACCGCGGCGATGTTCGCCAGCGTCGCCAACGCCTCCACTTGTCGTGGATCGAGCGACAAGGCGCGATTCGCCGCCGCGGCCGAGCTCACGTTCAATCTCGTATTTGCTCGCGAGCGCAGCTTGGAGCTGGCTGTACGATGCGGGAACGGTCACGCGCGGTGGGGGGGCATTTGACACCAATATAGGCTTTCGCAAATCGTCACACAAACACCTGATGCGTACACGAATGCTGGATTCAGCTCGGTTACGCGCAATAGTGCCAAGGCAGGTCCGTCTGGCGTGCGGTGACCACGCGATCGCTCATCCCTTCAGTGGCAAATACACATCGGTGATCATCTCCGATTCCTTCACTGGCCCGACGTTGACATAATGGAAGAAGATCGGGAAATCCCCCAAGGACTCTCCACTCTCGGGCAGCCATTCGCGATAAAGAAAAACTGCGGCGGCATTGTGTGCGCGAGACCCGAGGTGCCGAGCCAGCGCACAGCGACCGCCAGGAATCACCTTGGTGATTACACCCTCAGTGTTTTGAGGCACGTCGAAGTCGACGGACAGGCAGAAATCGACGCGATGGTCGGCCGCAGGCGTAGTGTACGGATCGGTATGGTGAACTCCGTAACTCCGATGGCGATCTCGGTCGAGTTGATGCCGCTGCCGCCAGACGACGAGCTTCTTAGCTGTTTCGTACTCCAACTGGGGAGATCCGTGATGCTCGATGGCAGCCACCTTGGTTTCGGGGAATATGATGATCTGCACATCCATGTTGCCGGGATCTCCGTCTGAAGGATCGCGAGCGATAGTTGTTCGGGTTGCCAACGGTAGTAACGATGCTGATCCCGGCCTAACGCTCGTTATACCGCATGGGTCGCAATCTCTATGTGCGATGCCCATGCACAAGCTGCCTGGCGCGTTGACACGACCGGCACGAGCCGCGTAGGATAAACACCTTCTTCCACGGCGGAGTCTTCAATCGTGCCAGCCATCCCCCGCGTCCTCGCGGCCGCTCTCACTCTACTGCCTTTCCTGCTCTTCGCGCCAGAATCCCGCGCACAGGGTGCCGATGAGAATACCAAGGCAGCCATTGCTGTCGCGGACTCGGTACTCGTTGCGCTCTCGAGCGGCGACAATGCGACCCTCAAGCGGCTGACCCTGGACTCGGCGATTGTGGGCGGTGCAGGCGTGCGAAATGGAGTCGAGCGGCTCTCTGTGGGCGCATGGGCGCGCTATACATCGCGCACAGGGCCATCGGATTTTACGGAACGCGGGTTCGGGGCGACGGCGCGCGTGCAGGATCGCGTCGCTCAGGTGTGGGTGCCGTATGACCTCTACACCGGCAAGACCTGGTCGCACTGCGGTGTGGATGCGTTCACGCTGATCAAGAGCGATGGTCGGTGGCGAGTAGCATCGCTCATATACACGATCGAGCAGCCGCCGGCATGCCAAAAACATCCAGCGGGGCCTCCGACTCAGTGATGGTCGCGCGCCGGCGCGTGGTCCGAACTGAGGGTGGTACATCGGCGTGCCCATTCAGCATCTAAGAATACCGAGCTGAATGGATCGGAAGGTGCGGTACCTTCCCGATCATAGTGGCGCGTTGCGGTACAACGCCCAAGTTCACCTGCCGGCGAATTAAACAAATGCGAGCGAAGCGAGCAATCAGTCGATGTGTGCCCAGCATGATAATCGACTTGGAGGTGAAAGTCCTCTGGGAAGTT
>JBDUCM010000228.1:0-6707 GCA_040003455.1 bacterium | reverse complement strand
TCCTCGTAGGCGCCGCTCTTGGCTCCGCGTGCGTAGACGTGTGCCTTCTTGTCGAAGAGGTTGACGATCCCGTGAAAGTCGGCGCCTTCGCCCACCGGCACCTCGATGGGAATGACCTTGTTGGTGAGCTGCGTCTTGATCTGCTGGTAGATCGCGTCGAAGTTCGCGTGCTCCTTGTCCATCATCGTGACCACGAAGAGCACGGGGTCGCGCCGGCTCACCGCCTCCCGGAACATCCGCTCCGTCCCTACCTCCACTCCAGCCGTGGCCCCAACTACACAGAGCGCTCCGTCTGCCGCCGCCAACCCGGCAATCGCATCGCCCTGAAAGTCCAGGAAACCGGGCGTATCGAGCAGGTTGATCTTGCTGTCCATCCATTCGGCGTGGGCACAGCCGAGATTGATGGAGTAGCCGCGTTCCACTTCCTCCGGTGCGGTGTCGGTGAGGGTAGTCCCGTCGCCAATGCTGCCGTGGCGTTTACTCGTGCCGGACACGAAGGCGAGTGCATCGACCAGACTGGTCTTGCCGCTCGCCCCGTGTCCGACCACCGCGATGTTGCGGATCTCCGATCCTTGGTATTCTCGCATGCGTGAACCTCGACGTGCTAGGTGAGGATGCCGATGCGTGGGGCGGTGTCCAGCCAGTTTCGCAAGGCGTCGTCCACGGCATCGCGGAGGGCGAGCGGGTCCACGGCCAGGGCGCGCACCGACTGCCGCCCGTCGCTGATGCAGCGAAACACAAGGGCGCCAACCGGGCCGTCGCGCTGTTTCAGCGCGGCGCTCCAGAGGCGCCCTTCGTCATCCGAGAACACTCGCTCGCCACCTGATGGCCGGTTCGGCACATGGCGAGTCCTGAGCTTTGGCATGAGGCCCCACATCTTCTTGGGTCACCCTAGACATGGTGGTCGGAGGAGAGAGTGTCAAGCGGGGTAAACCGGACTGCCGCGCGGCACGAAAAGGAAACGGCCCGCGTCTCGGCGGGCCGTTCCATGCTACTGCTCACTGCTCTGACGATGGCAGATTTCGTTAGTCTCCCTCATAGTCAAAGGCCAATCCATCCGCTTCGCGGAGACGGTCCAGCAACGATTCCAGCGGCGCGAACACGGGAGCAGCCAACCCGACCACCGGGCTGAGCGACACTGTGATGGCGCGTCGTGCACCTTCCGGCCAATCGGGCATCGACAAACCGGCCACGAGGCGCCGGATGAGCTGCCCACACTCGCCAAGCAACTGGCTGGCGGTGGTGTTGAGAATCTCCAGCGGAATCTCGAGATCGTGCGTCACGAGTTTCCCCGTCCCCACGTCGCGCCATGCGGCATCGCCGATTGCGCCCCGTTCCGGCCATACGCCCAGATGGCGAATGGCGTCCAGATTGTCATGACCCTGACCTGTGCGATGCGACTCCACCGCAGCCGCCAATGCAAGCGCCAGCGACTCCGCACTCGGAACGCCGTACAGCGTCACGATGTCGCGCGCCGGACGCTCGGATGCGAGCGGCGACGGGACAGAATTCACGTGCGCGACCACCGGCGAGTGATCGGGGCTTTCCTCGAGCATTACGAGGACATCCATACCCCCTCCTGAGTTTGACCTGCACCATCCCTACTGGAACGACGGCTCGGTTCAAGGTGAAGTTTCGGCAGCTCCGGGGAATTCCGTAGCGCCACGAGAATCGAACACGACCAACTCGCCGAAGTTCCCGGGCGCACGTCACGCCTGCGTGACGCGACTGTTCCGGACCTGGAACGACTAACCAGCGGTGTCGCCCTACTACGACTCTCTCACGGCGGCGTGAAAGGCATATCGCATTCCAACGGCCAGGGCGATGGCCGCGGAGCAGTAGAGCGCACGTAACTCACCTATCGAGAGGAGCGAGGCGAGTCCGCCAGATGTACGGGCGACGACGTGGACGTGTACGAGGTAGCCGGCGAACGACACCCCAAACGCCACCATCGCGCGGTCCAGTGTGCGGCGAGACGTTGCGAGCCACGCGGCCGCAATACCGGCGACCGCGCTCACAACAAGAACCACCGCAACCCCCATCACCGTCACATCCGTCTTGAATCCCCACACGCCATCCGCCCGCACACCCAACACCAGATGCGCGGCGGCGTTGATGGGTTGGAGTAGCGCGCCCGATCGTCTTCCAATTCCAGCGAGCAGTCCGACGCCCGCGGCCCAGCAGATAGCGCCCGCGACAAGTCCGGGCACAACGACGCCGTCAGCGCTGCGGGGGGATTGCACAACAACCGGCGGGGCGGGAGAGAATGACGGCTCAATCACGCGCGAAAGAAACCGGGTCGTCGCAACCGGTGGAAGTGGTGCGGTCAACTCCCCCCATTCACGTCCTCCTCTCCCCCCGTTGGCGCGGCTTGAAGGGTATCGCGCACGAACGCAGCCCCGCAACGCAAAACGCGCCGCCAAAAAGGCGGCGCGTTTGGTAGAACTGGTACCACGGAGACTCAGGGACCTTGAACCGCCGATCCGGAGCAGTCGTTGTCATCAGACGGTGTGCACGAAAATCCGCTGGAAGTCTGGTAACCGCTGAAGTGCTTGACGCGGCGCACGGAGAAGCCGGTCGAGGTATCCACATAGGTTCGGAGCGTTGCGTCCAACGGAGTCTCATCAACTCCAGGCGCCCCGGCCATGGATGAATACAGGATGTTGAACTTCGACACATCCCCCGCGCCGCGCGCGCCTGGTATGAACATGTACATCCATACCCACTGCCGCGAATTGGACGACGGAACAAAGCGCAACGCCGGGCTGAAATCCACCCAGTTTCCGGACGCTGAGGTGTGCGAGACGGCGTGAACCGTGATCGCTGATTGAAGGGGCTCGCACGGACGATCCCATGCCTCGGGCCCGTAGTCGCTCGTCGCCGGGTCGCAAATACTCTGCGCCGGAAACACCACCGCGTTCCGACCAACGTAGAAAATGCCTCCCGCCGGTCCCACGGTGAAGTCCTTCGCAGCATCGGCTGGGGCGTCGTCTCCTTCCAGACTCAACGACGGCGCGCCTGCTGGCGCCATTTTCATTGATGTGGCCGCAACAGGTCCGTTGTGCGGCGAGGTGACACTACTATCCTGACAGCCGGCGATCACGAGCATCGTGACCAGCGTGCTAACTGTCTTCCAACTGGGGCCGCGCATTTTTGAACCTCTGAAACTCAACTGCATACACCAACTACAGCGCCGGTCTCCGACCTCGGAGATCAGCCGCCACTCATATGACGAGCGCCGCCGCCGTTGGCAACCACGGCATTGCCAGTCAAGTCTGCATCGGAATTATACCGTGCGCAAGGCGATCTGCGCCATGCTGGCCTATCGCCCCTGAGTCAACAATTCGTACCGTTTCTTCATGTTTGGGTTGTCGAGCACTTCCCGGTCGTTCCTGTAGCGCTCGACGGCGGCGTCTACCAACAGTTCCGCATGAGGCCGAAGGGTCGTTCCGAACTCTGCAATCAGCCAGACCGCACCAGCGACGTCCCACGCATGGCACAGTTCCAGAGAGCGCTCTAGTTGGGAAACAGCGGCGCTGACGTCGCCGCCTGCGAGCGTGAGGTGAATTCGGAGCCCCTCGATGAGCTCGCGACTCTGAAACCAATCCCCAAGCCGCTCGCTCAGGACCTCACCTCTGCAGAGCGCCTCGCGCGCGGCAGCATGGTCGCCCGACGCGAATCGGCAGAGGCCGAGTCCACCGAGCGCGCCAGCTTGAGTGGCTACCTGGCCAATGCGTTCGGCGAGTTCAACCACCAGCTCGTAGGTGTCCGCTGCCTCCCTGATGCGTTCGTTGTCCCGCTCCAGATGAGCCAGATTATACGTCGCATAGAGTTGTTCTTCAGAGTTCTGAACCATCGACGTGAGACGCAGGGCCTCGGAGAACGCACGCTGCGCCCGCTCGTAGTCACCCATGCGACCCGCAAGCACCCCAAGATTGAGTTCTGCGCGCCCCCACGACTCAATCAGCCCTGCGGTGCGCGCCTCCTCAACAGCGATTGTCAGGAGTCGCCACGCCTCTTCCGGGTCTCCGGGAATATCGAGTACCCCGATGTTGTTCAGGCCACGAACGCGCCTATATGCATCACGCTGCGCCGTCGCGATCTCCAGCGAACGCTCATACAGCTTCCGCGCCCGCGGTACATCCTCCATCTGCACCGTCACCGCCAGTCGGTTGCAGGCGTCGCCGAGCAAGACGGCGTCGTCGCCACTCTCCGCGATTTCCACCGCCTCTTCGGCTACGCGTTGTGCGGCGCGAAGGTCGCCGAGTCGATACTGCATCTGCGCAATGAGCAACAACACCGCCGCACGTTCCATTCTTGCGTGCGATGCGTTCGCCTCCTCCTCGAGTGCAAGCAACACGGCGAGGGTCTCGCGTGCTCCCTCCCCGCGCTTCATGCGCACGAGAGCACGCATCCGCTTCAGCCGAAGGGCCTGCACGCTTCCCCCCTGCGCCCCGAACCACGCCAACGCCAGATCGCACAGGGCCTCGGCGTCTTCATATCGGCCGGCGAGCTCCGCCAGCGACGCCATACGTACCCTGACCTCGGCCAACCCGCCGTCCGTTGGCGCGGTGCGCTCTGCCGCGGCCAATAATTCCGCGGCCACCTGTGTCTCATGGACTTCCAACGCTTGATCCGCGGCCAGCAGGGCATATCGGTGCGCCTCAGCACCATTCCCCGCCGATTCAAAGTGCTCGGCAATTTCCGCCACCGACTGCCGTTCGTGTGCCGCCAACGCACGGGCGATCCGCTCGTGAAGCTCCACGTGTCGTTCCGCCGAAATTCTCTGCCGGGCCACACGCGCCACCTCGTCGTGCGACACGATGTATGCCGCGCCGCCGCGGTCGTACGTCGGAATGATCAAGCCCCGTTCGATCAGACAATCCAGGCCTCGCCTCGCCTCGGGTGCATCGAGCGAGCTGTCGAACAACAGGGACGCGTCCGCCTCGCGCCCCAGAACGGCCGCGGCCTCCAGAACGGCCCGAGCAGACCCGGGCAAGCGGGCCATTCGGCGCTCGAGGAGTTGATCCAGGGGCACAGGGGCGGGGAGGTCATTCACGGAGCTCCATTGCCACGTCTCCCCTTGAGGGGCGACGAAGCCGCCCTCTTCCAAGTCCCGCATCAAGTGCGTCAGGACAAGGGGATTGCCTTCGGACTGGCGATAGACGTAGGCGAGTATCTCCCGCGCCAGCGATTTCGTATGGGTTGCTGCTTCCAGCCACCGCTTGACGTCATCACGCGTCAGATGCGACAGATGAATCTTGGAGTGCCGAGGACGTGTCGACAACCGCGTCCATTTTTCCAGCACGTCATCGTCGATTCCCGTTTGAAACGCGAGAACGATGAGGATCCGCTCGCTCTCCAGTTGCGCGATGAGGTACTCGAGCGCATCCCACGACGGCGCATCCGCCCATTGAAGATTCTCGAGCAGGAGAAGCAACGGCCTTTGCTGCGCCGTGAGGCGCAGAAAGTCAGCCAACTCCTCGAGCAGTTGAGTCTTGCTTCCGCCGGTAACTCCTTCACCGGTCGCGCGATCGAGTGTCGGATCAAGCGCCGGTAACTCCCGCCACAGGCGCGTGCTCTTCACGGGCAATCGCCGAAGGCCCCGGAGCACTTCGCTCCACAGCGCATACGGCACCGGCAAGCGATGCTCACGACAGGTGGCAGTAACGATCGAGCCGCCTCGGAGGCGCACCTCCGGTACCAGCATGCGAACCAGTGCACTCGTCCCCGCACCCACCTCCCCCACGACCGCCACAACGCGTCCAACGCCGCGAACCATGTCGTCCAGAGAGTCGGTCAGCTGCGCAAGAGGCTCCGCGCGCCCAACAAACCGGGACAACTCGAGCACATTCGGCCGACCGGAATACGCATTCGCGAATGAGTCACTTCCCGCGGCCGCGCGCGCCACGCGCGCTGCCGCCAACAGGGCCGGGAATGACGTGCCATGGTCGGGCGCCATCGCGATACCCATGGACAGCGTCAGCTTGTTGGGTGACTCACCGCCCATTCCCGCAAAGACGTGCGTTCGCACGGCCGCAAGGAGACGCTGCGCGAGCGCGTTGACCGGCAGCGTCCCATCCTCCAGAAGCAACACCAACTCGGAATCCACAGTCGCGACGGCATCGGCACTGCGCAGATTCCGGCGCATAAATAGAGTCAACTCACGCAACACCGCCCTGACGCGCGTATCGCCCAACTCCAGGCGCGCGCCGTCCGGGCCCTCCGCCACAGCGGAGCACACGAGGACACGCGACACGGACGCCGTAGCGCTCGCCTCATTCGCAAGCTCCTCGAACGAGAGCTGGCGGGCGAAGTCTTCTGGAGGAATGAGCGGGGTGATCAAACGACCGGGAGGATTGGCATCGGCGCCACGCGTCGGCGATCGACGCGGCGCAACGGCGCGCAACACTACCGTAGACCCGTCGGTGCCCGTTCCGCAAGCCATCGTCACAAAAAACTGGTTAACCATCGCCGAACCGTGACGTCCTCCATACGGACACTCCACCGGACTCACTCATGACGACTCTTCCCGCTCGCCTCACTCTGGCGCCCCTGCTGCTCCTGGCGGCCTGCTCGGCGAGCCCCCGGACCGCCGTCCTCCCGGCCACCGCCCCTGCACAGTACATCGTCGTACCGCCCACCGAACCGCGCGAACAGACGGCCGACCAACAGGTGCAGCAGGTGCTCAACCGCCTCGCCTTTGG
>JBDUCM010000227.1:0-6716 GCA_040003455.1 bacterium | reverse complement strand
CGTACTTGCTGCGGTCGCCGGAGAACGCGGTGCGGTTGCTGGCGGCCCTCACGCGTGCTCGTCATGGTACGAAGAAGGCGACCGATCTCGCGGCGCTACGGACTTCCTTCGCATGCGCAACGGCGCGGGCGTGCCTTGATCGAAGAGGATCTTCGGGCTGCCTCAGACCGGAATGGCGAGGCTGTGGCTCGCGTGTCCCAGCACTGCGTCCACCTGCGCGTGAGTCACACCCGGGAACCACTCGAGAAATTCGTCGACGGAGGCCCCACCCTCGAGAAGAAAGTTATGCGCCGTCCCGGCGCGATTTCACCTTCGGCTGTGGTCGAGAACCGACCGCCTTCTTCTTTCTTGGCGCCGCGAGCGTCGGCAAGGCATCCTCGGGAGCCGGCGCGACGTTCGGCACCTTCGCCAGCGCGCGCAAGAACCGGGAGCGACTGCCGCGCTGAGCGCGCACCGCGAGATATTCCTCGGTCATCAACGCGGACATCTTTTCGGCGAGCGCCGTCGAGACGAGTTGGTTGATGGAAATCCCTTCGCGTTCGGCGAGGTCGCGCGCGCGCTCATGCAGCGAGTTGGGTAACCGGAGGCTCAAAGCACTCATACATCCTCTCCCTTCTCATGAAGCGCCCGCAGAAAGTCCGCTGGCGTTTGCACGCGGACGCCAAAGCGTTCGCTCCCACTGAAATGTCGCTGATTGTACGTGATGATCGTATCACATTGTCCGGTGACCGCGATCTCCAGAATCAAATCATCGGCCGCATCGACGAGCTGGGGGCGCCAGAGAAAATAGAGCGGCCGCAGCTCCGCGGTTGCACACAGGCCATCAAGGACGTCCTCAATGGCCTCGGCGCTGAGCGGAACCATCCCCGGGCGTGTCAGGACATCCTCGTACTCGAAAAGCAACGGGACGGACAGGCAGTGCGTGAACCCTCCTGACCCCACGAGGGAAAGCAGGCGGAAGGCCGCCCCGCGGCGCGAGCGCAGTCCAGCGACAATGACATTGGTATCCAGGACGATACGTCGGCCCATACGGTACTATATATGATACCGTAGGAATTCGCAAATCGGTCCGTAGGCGCATAACGCTTCAGGTTGACCGCACATTCGGCGCCAGGCTCTGAGGCATTGATGCGAGAGAGCTCATCCTGCTCACGCCCCAACTGTGATGGGGGCGGATCACTGTGTCGGCGTACCAGGTCCATTGGACTTAACCCGAAATAGTGGACGCGTGAGTTGAGCGAAACTACGCGGCCGCCTGCAACTGCGCTTCGTACTCGACGGGACTCACATAGCCCAACGTGGAGTGCCGTCGCTTTCGGTTGTACCAGGTTTCGATGTAGCGGAAGATGGCCCGCCGCGCCGCGTCCTTCGTCGCCCAGTCGTTCTGCATGATCAGCTCGAATTCGAGGGTCGCGAAGAAACTCTCCGCCACGGCATTGTCGTAACAGTCGCCCTTCCCACTCATGCTGGCCAGCATGCCATGCGCCGCCAGCTCGGCGCGGAAGTCCGTGGCCGCATATTGACTGCCGCGGTCCGAGTGATGAATCAAGCCCGGCGCCGGACGCCGGGCGGCCTGCGCCATGCGGAGCGCGCGCAGCACCAACGCGACGTCCATGTGATCGTCCATCGCCCACCCGACGCACCGGCGCGAGCCGAGATCGAGCACGGTCGCGAGATACACCCAGCCCTCGCGGGTCGGGACATACGTGATATCGGCCACCCACACGCGGTTCAGGGCGACGCCGTTCACATCAAACTGTCGCGCGAGTCGATTCGGCGCGATCGGCTCCGCGTGGTTCGAGTCGGTGGTGGAGACGCGGCGTCCCGTGGGCCGGCGGGCGGCGCGCCCGTCTTCGCGCATGAGCCGCGCCACCCGCTTCGTGCTCACGGGGAGCCCTTCCGCGCGCAACTCCTGCCGCACCCGCGGCGCCCCATACGTCCCGCCGCTCGCGTGGTGCGCGATCCGCACGTGGGCCATCAACAGCTCGTCGATCACCGCGTGCCAACTCGGCGGGCGCGTGCGCGACGCGTAGTAGCCCGCCGGCGATACCTCCAGCACCCGACACATGAGTCGCACGGCAAACTCGCCCAGATGGCGAGTGATCACGGCGTACCTCAACGCGACTCCCTCGCGAAGTACACCGCCACTTTTTTTGCGAACGCCTGCTCCTGGCGCAGCACCGCGACTTCCCGCCGGAGTCGATGCACCTCCTGCTCGACCGACTCGCCGGGGATCGCGGATCCGGCACTGGTCCCCTGCCGCGCCGTGCGGGCCCACGCGCGCAGCTGGTCCGGTCGCACGTCTAACTCCCGGCCGACTTGTGCCAGCGGTACCCCGACCGCCCGCCGCTCCGCCGCCATCCGCACCGCGTCGGCTTTGAACTCGGCGCTGAATGCGCGCCGCTCACGCCGCCCCGCCATGACTTTCCGTTTGTTTATCATGAACCACCTCCGCCCCGAAACTAGGGCATGTAAGGCGTCCACGAAATCGGGTCAACTCCACCATCGCCGCGCCGACATCATGCCAAACGCTACTCGCTTGTCTATTCGCGACAATGGGCGCGTGTAGTTCGGTCCGACAGAGGCGGACAGAAGGTGAATGTCAGTGCTGTCTGCGACAATAACGTCCTCAATTCGGGGGATCTCGCCGGGGCGTTGCCCGTTGCCTCGAAGGACTGGCAGAAGCAACGTCCCAACGAAAAGGCATATCGGCGCATTCAAACGTGCGGACATTGCGCAATATTTCCGGTGACTCTGTGGTTGTATAACGAGGCTGTAGAATAACTGCGGTCAATCTTGTATTCTGGCGCCGCGCTCGCAATCGCTTTCTCTCACGCCCGGAGACAAGAGATGCCGCGGTACAAGGTCATCGACACGAATCCGCTCCCCGTGCCGAAGCGCTCCGGGTGCTGCTGATGAACTACACCATCCATCACCGCGGCCAGCTCAGCGCGTACTTCAGGCTGAACGACGTCAAGCATCCGCCGATCTATGGGCCGAACGCGGAGATGTCGGGGCGATAATTCACAGTTCGTTGTCGACGACTGCATCGGCCAGGCCAACGTTTCCGATCCTGCGGGCACGAAACCCGACGCCGAGTCGGGATCGAGCGGGATGTTCGGCAACGCACCTGCCGTCGAATACAACTGGTCCTCCAACCTCGGCATCCTCTTTGGGACACGCGTGATCACGGCCGGCGCCGGGACGAAGGCGTCGATTACGCTGGCCATCGCGATCAACTTCGTTCATTGACGAGATTGAGTGGAGGGGAGGGGGCCGTGCTCGAGACCCGACGGAAATGCAGGGCGGACAAGCCGACCTTTCCATGCGCTCGGGCAACCCTGTCGCAACCTCGAACGACCCTGGCGCCCATTCGCCAAACCTTTACCCGACCCTGTACGCTCCTGGCGCTCACTCGACGCGGCGCGCTGCGTGCTGGCGAGGCTTGGCAGCACGCCGCACAGGTCGCGCCATCACCTGCGCGCCCATTGACGCTCGGCAGTCGCAATCGGCGTCGCCGCTCGACGACGTTGACTGGAGCTGGCCCGATCGTGCCCGTCACGCGACGGAGGTGGCGAGGTAAACCGTCGATCGCTCAGTGTCGCTAACGGACGTTTCGGCTCTCGCGGCCGCCGTTGCGGGGAACCAGCCCGACGATTCTACGTGCCTGGGCATGTCTTCCCCAATCTCGGCCGACCCCGGCACGCACTCACGAAACCCTTCCGTGTCCTTGAACGACCTGAACGCCCACTCAGCCGACCGCTCCGCGTGCTCGAGCGACCCTGACAACACCCCGAATCGACTCTTTGGTACGCGCAACCGTCCTTGCCGAACGTTTGGGCGACCGGCGTTACTCCCGGCCGACTCTATTGTACGACTGAGGCGATGTGAATCAACACTCGATCGACCGGAAGGGACTCACGGGCGATTCAGAACCAACCAAGTAGTGACCGGCGTCATTGACGCATCGCATCTGAAACAACAATCGAGGCAGTCGAAACCAACATGGAACCGACCGCAAGCCACTCGAAAGCGATCGACATCAATTTCGAGGCGATCTGAATCAAACATGAAGAAACCGAGAACATTGATGTATCGCATCGAAACCTGTTCCGACGTGAGCGGGACGTGCGTCGAACGGATCCGGATCAACAATGAAGCGACCGCGATCAGACACTGAATCGACGCGGACGCAACGGCGAGGTATCCGACACAAACGTCGAGGCACGAAGAACAAATCGCGGACTGATTGATAACCTTCCGTGGCCGGCGGGGAAGGTAGTCCAGCGTGCTATGCACTGATCAGTTGGTGGTATGACGATGCGGGCTATCACGAGACGACAGTTGCGTCTTGGTGCGAGGACGAAACCTAGCGATATCACGCCGTTGCCCGCAGAACTTCTAGCCGCTGACATCCACCTCTTCAGGGACCTCTTCTATGCGCTTGACATACTTGCTGCTCACGGCAATTGTACTATCATCCGCGTGCGGCGGTAGCGACGCGACGAAACCGACGCATGCAGGAGTTGCTCGGATGAATGCAGGTGCCAGCTCGACTTTCGCGTCAAACTCTCCGGAAGAGCGTGCAGTCATCGAGCGCATCGTCGCGCTCATGCCTCCCAAGGATCAAGCGTCGGTCCGTGAGTACCTTGCCGACGCTACAAAGGGTTTCGGGAGCGACAGGCCCGAGTTGGCGCCGCTCGTTCGGGAGCTCAATCTCTTGCGACACGCCAGGATAGCCGACGTGCAAGCGACCCGATTGCAAAAGGACGCTGACGTTATTGCAGCGCATGTACGGGTGAGCGTCGCGCTCGCGCCGGCACTTGGCGACAACAGTGTCCGCGCCGTTGTGGTTCGTCGTCCAGGAGACAGTGGACGACCGCTACTCCTTCTCAGGGAAGAGGATGTAACCGCAGATGATGTCGCATTCGGCTTGGCCTTCGCGGCGCAGTCGATCTCGAAATACGGCGTCGAACCGAAGGCGCCGCACCGCCAGACATTCCGCGCTGGTGGTGTCGCGACTAGCACGGCGGTGACAACAAAGACCCACGGCGCGATAGCGGCTGATTTACGGCGAGCTGACTATCAGACCATTCAAGGGATTGGTCGCGTTCGCGCGATGGATGTATTCACACGGAAGCGCTGAGGGCTGATCCCGCGCTGGAGTGCACCGAGGACGTGCAGGGAGCACGGAATGAAGCAGGCGACCGGCGCGCGAACCTTTACCCAGAGCCACGGCTGACTCGCCGAATGCCGCGGGACCGGTGGGGAACAGTCCCGCGTATGGTCATAAGGTGCGGCATACTGGTCTGCGCGATCGTGAGAAGGGTGGAATGCTCCGCCGCCTGTCTCGACGTTACTCTGATTGGGTCACGTCGCTCCGCCGGCTGGTCGCAACTTTCACCCGACCGGCCGTATCTCGATTCGGCTGCCACCTCTGGAGTATCCCGGACACTCTCTCGTGAAGAAGATCACGACCGGCGGGACTTTCCGCTTTCAGAACCGGCTGCTGGATCTCGCGAATGCGATGGTCGACCAACAGATCGGCCTTGGAAGAGGCCAACGATGGCATCTGGGCCATCCACTTCAACACGGGGCTGCTATAGGGATCGATCTCCACAAACGCGAGAGCCAACTGTGCATCATCACCACGGAGGGTGAACTGGTGGAGGGACGCATCCTGACGAACGCGAGCGCTCTACCGCGGTCCTCGGGGACCGCGCCCCGGGGCGCATTCTCCTCGAGGCGTCGACCGAGAGTGAATGGGTCGCACGGCATCTTGAGTCGCTGGGCCACACCGTCATCGTGGCGGATCCCGGATTTGCCGCGATGTACGCGACGCGCTCCAAGCGGGTGAAGACAGACAAGCGCGACGCGCGCACGTTGTGCGAGGAACTGCCACTCGACGCGTATCGTGCGATCCATCGGGCCTCGGATGAGCAACGCCAAGTCCGCTCGCGGTGCGTGATGCATTAGTGCGGACCCGCACGCGCTACGTCGATCATCAAGGCGGCAGTGCGGCGCGAAGGATTGCGGATTCCGACCGGGGATGCCGAACACACGGTGGCCAAACTGCAGGCGTTGCCGCTGCCGGCGCATGTCTTCGAGGCCCTGGCGCCGCTGATCGCCCTGTGGGGACCATTCCAGGCCGAACTGGAGGCGGCCGACGAGCGCCTTGTCGCGCTGGCCAAGGTGAATGCCGCGGTGACGCGACTACGGACCATGCCAAGCATCGGCCCGGTCACGGCGCTCGTGTCCGTCGCGTCACTCGACGACGTCGAGCGGGTGCCGTGCGAGGATGGCTTCCACCACACGCGCGGTAGCCTCGCCCACGCCCGCCCCCCACGCGATGAGGCGCGACGGACTCCACTCAAGATGCTGTTGATGCTAGGTTGGGCAATGGGTGGGCTCGGTGGTGTACCGGCCCTTGTGCGGGCTGCGCGCATGGGCGGCGACGCGCGTGCCGTGCTGCAGCACTTCCAGCATCGTGGCGGTGAGACGGACCGTGACCTCCGCGCCGACGAGGCGGTACGGCACGCTGTAGAGATGGCCCTCGACGGAGATGTGGTAGTCGATGTTCACCTTCGCCGTCTTCCACTCGGCGAGCTCATAGCGGTCTGCTGGCAGCGGACGCAGCGTGGCGCGCTCTGTCTGTTCAAAGACGGAGCGCCGACTCCCGGCGAGCTTCTGAAACGGGCGGTCATTCACCTGCTCGC
>JBDUCM010000017.1:0-60162 GCA_040003455.1 bacterium | reverse complement strand
CGGCCACGTCGCGCCGTCCCGCGGCAGGCGGCTCGCGGAGACGAACGCCACGTCAGCACGATGCGAACGAGCCCCGCGACGCCGGCGGGGGAGATGTAGATGTTCTGGTTGCTGGTGGTTGCGGCGCCGACCGCGATACCGGTTGCCGTTGCGTCGGCGTAGCCCGACACCTTGGCGACAATCGTATAGGTTCCCGCCGGAACACTCGAGAACAGGTAGCCGCCGTTCGTACTCGTGACGGACTGCAGCGGTGTGCCGGTTGTTGCGTTCACGCCACTGCGTAGCTCAAGGGTAAGCGAGCCTTGCACGGCCTGGTTGGTTGTCGCATCGAACACGGTGCCGGCAATGCCGCCGAGAGACGTGCTCGCCGGCACCAACGGAACGACCTGCGCCACGGTGTTGCCGTTGATCGTCAGGGCGTTGATGGTTGTCGAGACGTAACCGCTGATGGAGAACTGCAGATCGTAGGTGCCGGCCGGCAACTGGGTCGTGGAGAAGTTGCCAGTTCCCGACGTTTGGGCGGTCATGACGGTCTGGCCGCCCTGTTGAATGACCACCGATACACCGCTCAATGGGCCGCCGCTCACGGCATCATACACGAAGCCACTCAACGTGCCGGGGCCGGCCGGACCAGTCGATCCCTGGTCGGCGGTGGCGGCGAACGTGCGCGTCAGCGCGCCGCTGGTTGCCGCAATCGTGAGGGCGCCAGGCGTTCCGCCAAGGGTCACTGTAGTGAGCGCGAACCCGTTGGCGTCGGTCGTGCTGCTGCTCGGAGAGAATGTCGCCGTGGGGCCGCTGGTCACGCTCCACGCGACGGTTGCACCAGAGACGCCATTGTTGAATGCATCAACGACGCGAGCACTGAGCTGCGAAGGCAATGCAGTTCCGGCGGGGGCGTGTTGCCCTGATCCGGTGCCCACGATGTCGACCGCCGGGCCGGCTGCGGCGAATACCGTGAAATCGGCGGTTCCCGCCGGCACTCCAGCCAGCGATGCCCTGACTACCTCGGGCACGTTGGCGGTGCCGAGCGTATACGTCATTCTCGCTGTGCCGTCTGCGGCCGACACGGATGTAGGTCCGCCCAACGTCCCCGCCCCGGACACGCGAGACCATTGGACCGTGGCGCCACCAACGATGCCGCCCGTTGCATTCGTCACCTTGACGACGAACGGTTGCGCGAGCGCTGTGCCAACGGGTCCTGATTGATTGCCGCCGGACACCGCGATGAGCACGGATGCTGGCGCCGCCGTGGCGGTGACAGAAACACCTACCGGTGCAAGTGTGCCGGACGACGCTTCGAACTGATACGTGCCTGGGGTGGGTCCGGGGGTGAGTACCGAACTTGCGCGACCGCTGCCATCAGAAACGGTGGATGTGGTACCGACGGTAGCGCCCGCCGTGACTGCACGGAACGCTACTGGCGCACCACCGACGGGAAGGTTGTCGGCCCCCTGAACTTCCACCACCAGCGGGGCGGAAAGCGGCACGCCCGCTGGCCCTGTCTGACTGCCGCCACTGATGACGACCACTTTCGCCGGCGGAGGCACTGCGGTGACCGTTCCGGTTCCGGTGATGCCAAGTGCCGTGATCGCAGAGATAGTGGCCGTGCCACGTTTGCCGGTGGTGGTCACCGAGGCTGTCGCATTTCCAGTTGATGCGACGCTCGCAATCGACCCGTCGCTCGACGTCCAACGAACGAGGACATTTGGATCGGCTAGACCGCTGTTGTCCACACCATTCGCCGACACCGCGACGGAGGTTGCGCCGATGACCGACTGGGAAGGGGGTGAGACCGCGATGCTCTTCAGATCGTGACCCGGCCCCGTATACGTGATGGTGACGGTGGCGGGAGCAGACCCTCCGGGGAGGTCTGCCGCCTGCGCGACGACCGTCTGTCGACCACTGAAGAGGACGACACCGTCCGAGTTGGTCAGGTCGAGATCGGCGGTGAATGTCTCGCCAGCGGACCGTAACGGCACGGCCATCTGGATCTCGAGGACGTCGAGTTCCAACGGGAATGCGATGGTCGTGTCACGCGTTGACCCGTCGGGGGCGGTGAGGTGCACGTGCACGCCCGTGACTTCGAGGCCGAACGCCGCGAGTGCCTGATATGCGCGCGCCGCCGCCGGCGAAAAGCTTGGCGCAAGCGCGATCCGGCCCTTGCCCGACGCGGCGCTGGATGACGGCGCTTCAGAGCAACTGAGGGCCGCGAGGGCAACGCCGATGACGGCGAGTGAACGGGCAAAACCACGCATGGCAGCTGGCGCTAAGGGTAGCCGCCACGGTAGACCCGGACGGCGTCGAGCCGGACAGAGGGCAATCTTCGGTTGACCACGCCGTCGCGTCAATGAGCGAAATCACAGACACACGCTGAAGGCCGCGCGCGCGAGGATGACGCGGACTGCCTGGGCGGGTGCCTTCGCGATATCCATCATTTGTTAGTTGAGCACGTAACTCACGTTTCGGACAGGAGTTACGTGCTCGACACGGAGCCTAGAACCTGCTGATCTCCGCGATTGCCCGCTTGAACGAGTCCACCTGCGGAAGCGTGGCATCCTCGAGTTGGGGGGCATAGCCCACGAAGGTATCGGTACTTGCCACTCGTTTGACCGGAGCATCGAGCCATGGGAAGCAATCATCCGCGATGCGCGCCGCGATCTCGGCGCCATAGCCCCACGAGATGGAGTCTTCGTAGCCGACAATCACGCGGTTGGTCTTCTTCACACTCTCGTACACGGCTTCCTGATCCCACGGCGAGAGCGAGCGCAGGTCGATCACCTCGGCGCTGAGGCCATGTTCTTCCTGCATTTGGTTCGCGGCGGCAAAGGCCCGCTGCACAGTGGCACCGTACGTCACGATCGTGACATCGGTCCCTTCGCGCACCACCCGTGCCTTGCCGAACGGAATCATGAAGTTCGGACCGGGATACGCGGCCTTGTTGTAGGTCTGCCGATAAAGATGTTTGTGCTCGAGGAAGATCACCGGATCTTCGCATCGAATGGCGGTGCGCAGCAATCCGTTCGCGTCGAGCGCGTTGGACGGACAGATGACGCGCAGGCCGGGGCAGTGCGTGAACAGGGATGCGCCGGTCTGGGAGTGATAGATGGCGCCCCGGATGTAGCCGCCATAGGTCACCCGCACCACGACTGGCGACGCGAAGGCGTTGTTGGAGCGCCAGCGCATGGTGGCCAGTTCGTCGCGCAACTGCATGTATGCTGGCCAGATGTAGTCAAAGAACTGCACCTCGACCACGGGCTTGAATCCACGCAGAGCCAGCCCGATGGCGCGGCCGACGATGGTGGCTTCGGCGAGCGGCGTGTTGAAGACCCGCGATCCGCCGAATTCCTTTTGCAGCCCCCACGTGACCTTGAAGACGCCACCCTTTCCCTTCACGTTGCCCAGATACTGTTCGCGCGAGACATCGGCCACGTCCTGGCCGAAGATGAGGATCTTCGGATCGCGGCGCATTTCGTCCTTCATGCACGCGTTCAGGAGGTCGACCATGGTGGTTTCGTTGCCCGAGAACTGGGGGTCATCCTCGGTGTCGAACTGCTCGCTCGTCGGATCGACGTCTGGGGAATACACGAAGTCGTGGATCGTCTCCGCAGCTGGCTGCGGCTGCTCAAGCGCGTCGTCCGTGGCCGCGAGCACGAGCGCATCCACCTCTTCAGCAATCTGAAGCAGCTCGGCTTCGGTGACATGCCCCTGCGCAACGAGCCATTTCGGGTACTGCGTAATGGGATCACGCGCTGCATCGGCGTCGCGTTCCGCGGCCGGGCGGTACATTACTTCATCGTCCGACAGGGAGTGCGAGTACGGGCGAATGACCTTTGCGTGGACGAGGGCCGGGCCCTTGCGCTGCCTGGCGTAGTCCACGGCCTTCTGCATGGCGGCATGACTGGCGATAAGATCGCAGCCGTCCACTTCCTGAATGAACAAGCCTGGGAAGGACGCGACCAGCTTGGAGATCGAACCGCCGGCCGTGTTGACTTCGACTGGCACCGAGATCGCATATCCGTTGTCCTCTACCAAGTAGACGACGGGTAGCTTCAGGTTGGATGCCGCGTTGAGCGACTCCCAGAATTCACCTTCCGAGGTGGTGCCGTCGCCCGTGGTGACGAGGATGACCTCGTCACCGTGGAACCCATCGGTGACATCGAGGAGCTTCGCACGCAGCGACGCTTCCGCGCTGCCAGCGGCCTGGAGGAACTGCGTTCCCGTGGGGGACGAGGTGGAGACGATGTTCAGGCTCTTGTGGCCCCAATGGCTGGGCATCTGTCGTCCGCCGGAGCTTGGATCGGCTGCCGCGCCGACGGCCTCGTAAAGCATCTCGTTGGCCGTCATGCCGAGCTGGAGGCAGAGGGCCCGGTCGCGGTAATATAGGTAGAACCAGTCGTACGCCGGCTTGAGCACCATTCCCGCCGCTGTCAGGATGGCTTCGTGTCCCGCGCCAGAAATCTGGAAGAAGATCTTGTTCTGGCGTTTGAGCTGGATCTCCTTGTCGTCGATGCGCCGGGAGAGGAGCATCGTGCGGTATGCGCTGACGAGTTGGTCGCGCGACAGGCCTGTGACGTCCTTGCGTTCGGCGCGGGTCTGGGTGGCCATGCGAGAGAGCGGTGTTGAGTGCGAAGAAGGAAACTCCAGCCGGGAAAGATAACCCTGCCGCGCCCACCAGAAAGGCGTTTCGGCCCTTGTTCCACTGGGCATTCCCCCTTGGCATCCCGCGTGCATTTTGGTGGCATCGAATCAACCCAGAGGATCCATGTCACTCGCTGTCCAGCCCAGTTGCCCGTTCTGCGACCTCATCCACGGCGCCGGCGAGGTGTCGATGTGCTACGAGGACGCGGATGTCGTCGGGTTCATGGACATCCAACCCGTGAATGCGGGCCATGTGCTTGTGGTGCCGCGGGAACATTTCGAATCACTCGACGATATTCCTCCTGCGCTCGCGATGCACTTGTTCGAAGTCGCGATGGATCTCGCGCCAATCGTGAAACAGGTGGCCAGAGCGGACGCACTCAACGTGGTGGTGAACTCCGGTGCCGCTGCGGGGCAGGACGTGTTCCACTATCACGTGCATGTGATTCCTCGAAAGGTCGGCGATGGATTCGAGGTGCCGCTCCCGTTTGCGGGTTCGGAGATGCCGGATCGCACGGTGCTCGACGTGCATGCCGCGCGCATCATTGCGGCATACCGCGATCCCGTGGCGTCACGCACGCGGCAGGAACGACGATCCAGTGGCGAGCGTCGTCAGGTCGTGTGATGCAGGCGGTTGTCACGCTTTGATTTCCGCTCTTGCGCGAATCGGGATTCAATCCCACTAATACGGTGGCGGAACGATGTTCCGCCGCCGCCAACGCACCCGGAGGCCGATGAACACGCCAGCCCGACATCTGCATGCGCAGTGGGCGATGCGAACGCGCAATGCGCGACGCATGTGTTGGCCAACCGCTGCGACACAGACCACGATGCGCGACACCCCGTGACAGGAAGCTCCTTCCTGGTACGGGGTGTCGTCTTTTCTAGCGAGGTGAAATGCCCGCTCGACACGGTCACCGCGTTCCTCTTTCTCGTTCGCCCCGCGGCATCATGCGTCGCGTCCGCGTCCTCCCCGCAGAGCAGAAGCGGGCGATCAAGCTTGCCGCGCTTCGAGATTGCGGTCGCCGCTGCGTTTACTGTGCAGCGCCGCTCGAATATTCACACGCCACGCTGGATCACGTCTATCCCCTCGCCAAGGGCGGCACGCACACCGCGGGCAACGTCGTGGCAGCGTGTCCCAAGTGCAACCGCCTGAAGGCCGACATGCTTCCCGTCGAGTTCTTCATGCGGCATCCCTGGGCCGGGGCCAATTTCATCCACTACGCAAGGGCGGTGCACCGGGCGTTGAAACGTCAGGCACGGCGCGCCGTGAGCCTGGCCTTCGCTGGCACGCAGGCCGCGGCCTGACGCGCAATACGACGTCGAACCGGTGACCACCGTCCGGGCGGGTCACCGGTCCTTCGCCGTGGACACCCACCCCCCCAAGTCATGCGGCAGAACATCGCGACAGGCACCCCATGGGAGCCCATTGTTGGCTACTCCCGTGCGGTGCGTGTGGGCAACATCGTGTACGTATCCGGAACGACGGCCACCAACGCCGATGGAAAGATCGTGGGCGTGGGGGATCCCGCCGCGCAGGCGCGTCAGGTTCTCACGAACATCCGGAGTGCACTCGAGCAGGCCGGTTCTCGGCTCGAGGACGTGGTGCGTACCCGCATGTTCGTCACGGACATCAGCCGGTGGGAGCAGGTTGGCCGCGTGCACGGCGAGTTCTTCGGCACCATTCGTCCTGCCACGTCGATGGTGGAGGTACGCAACCTCATCGATCCCGACCTCCTCGTTGAAATCGAGGCCGAAGCGATCATTCCTGACGCGCGCGCCTAGACTGGGCGAGCCTATGGATTGATAGGGAACGGTGCGCGGCGAATCACCTCACCGGGGGTCCGCCACCCACCACGCGGCTCCCGCTGGGTAGACGGCTTCGGGGCCTCCGGGCGACCCGCCGCCGGAATTGCGCTGGGCGCGGGGTCGACGACGGGCGGTGTGATGGGGGCCGCGTCGTCTACGGCACGCGGCGCTGGCGCGGGAGCAGGCTCCGGTACGCCCTGACTTGGTGCGGGCGTGTCAGCCTCGTGCCTGGCCCCGGGAGCGCGAGCTGTTGTCCGCGCCTTTGGAACTGGCACACTTCCGAGTGTGCGTTCCGATGCCGACACAACGTCCACACGGGGCGCCGCCGATCCGGCAAGTTGGATGTCGGCTCCGCCTGCCTTCGCCAGATCCTGCTTCAGATCGTCGGGAAGGGCTGGCGCGGACGTCTTCGAACACGCGCCAGCGATGGCGAGGACACTCGCAGCGAGCAACAACCGGCTGGGGATTCGCATACTCCCTATTACACGCGCCTCCTTGACGAGGTCCGCGCGCGCGCGCTAAACGACGTAACAAAATCCCACCCATGAAATTCCAGTTCCCGCCCAGGCTGCCGAAACTCTCCAGTATCGGAGCTGCTGGGCGTTCAATCCGCACGCCGCACGAGCCTTGAGGCCCGCTGTCGGCGTTCCGTTCCGCCCGCGTCAACACTCTCTCATGAAGACGTTCCTCTTGCCTGTGATTGCCCTCGTCTGCCTGGGCGCCACAGCGCAGGCTCAACAGTTCACCGGACTCCCCGTCCGTCGCGATTCCATGACCATTGCCGCCGCGGTTCTGGCGCCTGCGCGAGCCGAGATCGATTCGTCGCGATGGACAATGACGCCATCGGTTGGCGCAGACCGCAAACCGGCGACGGCTGCAGATACGGGCCAGGTGCCAGCGATGATGCTGAACCTCGGGAATGTGGTATTTGGCGGAAACCTCCAAACGTTTTACGTGGCGGGCAGCGGGGACGTCGTCAACACGTTCAAGCTCCGTCGGGCGGAGCTGAAGTTCGTGGGCACGATGTCGCCGACGGTGAAGTGGCAAGTGATGCTCGATCTCGCCAAGTCGCTGAAGGTTGCAAACAATTCTCCAACCCAATCCACATTGCCGTTGCAGGACGCATTCATCTCGGTAAAGGCAGACCGGTTCGACATTCAGGCAGGTCAGTTCATCCTTCCGCTCACGTACGAGGGTGGTGGGCTATCGTCCGCGTTGATCGAGGCCACGGATCGCTCGCTGATGATCACGGACGGCAAGCTCGGGCAGGTCCGGGACATGGGTGTGCAATTGTCCACGCAGCTGTTTTCGGTGACGAAGGTGCGAGTGGGCCTGTTCAACAGCACGGGTGATCTTCAGAACACCACGGCAATCACAGGTGCCAAGGCGATTGTCGGACGTATTGAGACGCGGACACCCGTTGACGGACTGATGCTCGGCATGTCGGGTGCATCGGCTGGCCGCGACGCGAATGATGAACCGGCGCACGATCGTATCGGCGGCGATGTCGAGTACTCGTGGAAACGATTTGGGGCACGCAGTGAGTTCATGCGCGCCTGGGACGGAACGGATGTCCGGCTTGGCACGTACGGCCTCGCCACGTATTCCGTCGGCACGGTGTTGTTGGTGGGACGGTACGACTACTGGGACAAGGACTCCCGAGCGTCGCTGACGGGACTGGATGTCCTCGAGCGCGATGTCACCGCGGGATTCGCCTGGTACATGGAAGGGAGCAACGTCGTGCTGCGCGGCAACTATGTATGGCGCAACCTCCACCCGCAGCCGCAACGGGATCAGGTCATCGTGTCGTTGCAGGCAGCGTGGTAACGCGAGTTCACTTCAAACGCTTCGGCTCATGTCAAAGTTCTTTCGTGCACGGATTGGACGCCGCCTGCTCGCCGCCATGGCCTTCGCGTCGCTCCTGCCCCTTGCCGCGCTGGCGCTGTCACTGCGAGCGCGCATCAAGGCCGACGTGCACGCGTCCACGCAACGCAGCCTGGATGATCGACTGAGCGTCGCAACGAACGAGGTGATGGGTTACATCAACAAGCACGTTCAGGTCATGCGCACCACGTCCGTCCTTCCGACGACGGTGTCCATGCAAGCCGCGCCGCTCAAGCAGACCCTCGCGGTCATCGGCAAGTTGAATCCGGACTTCGCGAGCTTTCACGTTACCGATACCATTGGCAACGACGTCGCACGGAGCGACGACAAGCCGAACACGCCGTTCGGGGACCGCGGTTGGTTCAAGGCGATCATGGGCGGCAAGGACGTGGCGTACGAAACGATCATCTCCCGGGCAACCGGGAAGCCTGCCCTCGCGATGGCGGCGCGCGTGGCCGACGGATCGAAGACCGTCGGCGTCATCAACGGTGCACTGGACCTTGGCAAGGTGGGGGAGGTGTTGAAACGCACACGGATTGGCGAGGCGGGATACGTATGGATGGTGGACGACCGGGACAAGGTGATTGCGTCCCCGGACACGGCGGCCGTGACGCAGCAGACGTTGATGAAGGACAGTCCCGCGATTGTGGCAGCGCGCGCGGGTGACACGTCGAGCGTCGTGCGATTTGTGCAGGACGGAAAGCCATGGCTCGCCATTGCGTCCGTGCTTCCTCAGGGCTGGGCGATGGTCGCGCAGATTCCAGAGTCGGAAGCCCTTGCCCCACTCGCCGCCGCACAGCGCGAGTTGCTGATTGTGGCGGTCCTTGGCGCCTTGGTGTCGCTCGGTCTCGCCCTGTTTGTCGCACGCGGCATCACGCGGCCCCTCGACCAGATCGTGCAGGCGGCTGGACGCATCGCCCACGGCGACATGCAGCAGACGCTGACGTACACGGCCGCCGACGAGCTCGGACAGCTGGCTGATGCGTTTCGGGAAACCATCGCCTACCTCCAAAGCGTCGCATCTGCCGCCGACGCTGTCGCGCGCGGCGACCTCGACGTGGCCATCGAGCCACGCTCAGAACACGATCTCGTCTCGCGGAACATGGCAAGGGCGACCGGCTCGCTGCGTACCTTGCTTGCCGAGACGGGTGAGGCCATCGCTGCGGCCAAGGAGGGACAGCTTTCGCGCACGGCCAGCACGAATGGACTTGAAGGCGCCTATGCCAGGGTGGTTCGCGGCACCAACGAGATGCTCGTTGCCGTCGCTGCACCCATCAATGAAGCGCAACGCGTACTCGACCGATTGGCGGCACGCGACCTGTCCACTCAGGTGGCCGGAGTGTTCCACGGCGACTACGCAAGAATCAAGGAGTCGTTGAACAGCGCCCTGGACAGTCTCAATGATACGTTGGGTCAAGTCGAATCCTCGTCCACGCAGGTGGCCGCGGCGGGCAGCCAGGTCGCCAGTGGCAGTGCAGACCTCGCGCGCCGGGCATCGCACCAGGCGGCAGGTATCGAAGAGATTGCCTCCAGCCTCTACGAGATGTCGGCGACGGCAAGGGAAGGGTCCGACAAGGCCCAACGTGCGCGCACCATGGCAGAACACACCAAGACTGCGGTTGGAGAGGGTGTGGCCTCCATGCACGAACTCACCAGCGCCATCGCGCAGATCAAGGCCTCAGGTGACGAAACAGCCAAGATCGTGAAGACCATCGACGAGATCGCATTCCAGACCAATCTGCTGGCGCTGAACGCCGCAGTGGAAGCAGCGCGTGCGGGCGACGCCGGAAAAGGGTTTGCCGTTGTGGCCGACGAGGTGCGCAACCTCGCCATGCGCAGTGCCGAGGCCGCGAAGCGGACGTCCGCACTCATCGAGGCATCAGTGCTGCACACACGCGCTGGGGTGGACCTCAATCAGGCGGCGCTGTCCAAGCTCACGCAAATTGACAGCGAGACGGTGCGCATTGTGGGGATCATGCAGGAAATCGCCGCGGCCGGCGTGCAGCAGGCGGAAGGAATGGCGCAGGTAAACCGCGCCGTGGAATTGCTCAACGCAAGCACGCAGCAGGTCGCCGCCAACGCGGAAGAGTCAGCCGCTGCCGCCGAAGAGCTGGGTGCACAGTCCGCATCGCTCCTCGATGTAGTCGATACGTTTACCCTGGCCCGTCAAGTCACGCGATCATCAGTAGTCCACGGGGCGCAGGTAGCTCTCGCCGATAGTGGAAGAACTGATCATCGCCACGGTGGGAAGCCGGCGCTTCCAGTGGGTGCTTGAGAGCCGCCTGCACACGAGTGCCACCTCTGCTGCATCGAAACCGCGGTCCACGAGGTCTGTCTCACCGTAACCGTTCAACACCCAGTTCAGGATCTCATCAGCCTTGTCGTAGCTGATGCCGAAGTCTCCTTCGTCGGTCTGCCCAACCACGAGATCAGCGGAGGGCGCCTTTCCGACGATCACGCCGGGCACGCCGAGATGGCGCGCCAGCGCCCACACCTGCGTCTTGAACAGGTCTCCCAGCGGATTGACAGGTGGCGAGTCGTCCGCGTGCCAGGTGAAATACCCAAACAACCGTTCCGTCTTGTTGCCAGTGCCCAACGGGATGGCGCGATACCTCGCAGACAGGTCGAAGAGGGTGATCATGCGCATGCGCGCCATGACATTACCGCGGCGTGCGGCGTCAGCATCGGGTTCGTTCGCGAGATATCCGTCCACCGCCGCACTGATGTCCAGCGTTCGCGCCTCGATGCCGAGGGCATCAATGACCAGTTGGGCATGCGCGAGACTGTCGGGGCTCGACGAGCGGTACGGCATGCGGACGCCGATCACGTTGTTCGCACCGAGCGCGCGTTGCGCGAGATAGGCCGTGACCGCCGAGTCCACTCCACCCGACACACCGACAACGACCCGTTCGAAGCCACGACGCATCAGTTCATCACGCAGGAATCGCACGAGCCACTGTTCGGCGAGTTCCGCATCCAGGAGCAGCGTGGGAGGGCCGCCGCGCGAGAGCTCAGGGACAACGGGGATCCGCGATTCGCTTCGCGCCGCGTCCGCGCTGACTGCGCTAGTCCCCGTCGACTTCGTCGCGGCGGTGGATGCAACCCGCTCCATGCCATCAAACGTCAGCAGATGCGGCGTGCCTGCATCCACTTTGGTCATCGACTCTCGAAGATGCGGAAGCATTGTTTCGAGATCGGCGATGAGGGGCATGTCTGCCCGAGCGCGCGTGACGTCACTCAGATCCATTCGAGCCACGACGAGCGCGTCGTCCCAGAACGGTCCGCGCGCCCGTACCTCGCCCTTCGGTCCGGCAAGCAGTGCGCCGCCCGGAAATTGCTTGCCACCCTCGCTGCCGATGAGATGGATGAGGGCCACGTACACACCGTGCTCGTCGGCCATGTCGCGAGCGAGCCGCTCCCAGCGAGCGGCGCTTGCGGGACCAGCCGTTCCGTCCGTCGCCGGCGACGCCCCGCGGGCAGGAGGCGCTGTCGGCACGATGATCAGTTGTGCGCCATCCAGGGCTGCGATCGTACCGGCGAGCGAATGCCAGGCATCTTCACAGACGAGGATGGCCGCCCGTCCCCACGGAGTATCGAACGCGCGAATTTCGCGCCCACGCTCCACGAAGCGTTCCTCATCGAACAAGCCGTAGGTGGGTAGAAAGACTTTGCGGTGGACATGCCGCACGATCGGTATCGGCCCGCCGAGCGATAGATAGAGGGCGCTGTTGTACAGCTTGTTGCGCCAGACTTCGTAGAATCCGATGCACACGTCTACCGGCGTCTGGTGGCCATAGGCGGCGTGCAGGTCCGCGGCCATCTGGCCGGCGGTCACCGCATGTTCGCGAACACCACCCTCCAGGAAATAGCCGCTCAGTGCCGCTTCGGGAAAACAGACGAGCTGCGGCCGTGGGGTAAGCGTGGCGGATTGCGCGAGCACGGCACCGATGCGCGCGAGATTTCCCGCATAGTCACCCTTTCGCGGCTGGAACTGGGCGAGGGCGATCGTGACGAAGTCTGACATTGCTTGGATAATCGCGTCCGGAGTGGCTCGCGGCAACGGCCGTGCATGGTCGACGTGGGGCAACTCCCGGCCGGACCGGTGTATCTTGCCTCCATGCGCCGCCCCCTTTTCGCCGTCATGTTGCTCGCTGCGCCTGTATCGGCACAGGTGCCGAGTACCGGAGCGGTTTGGCAGATTGTGCCACAGCCACAGTCGTCCCTCGTGTTCGCGCGCGACGGCTCGTTCATTGGCGAGATCGGCCGTGAGTCACGGACGAGCGTATCCATCCGCGCGCTGCCGAAATTCGTTGGGCAGGCATTCGTCGCCGTGGAAGACCAACGCTTCTATCAGCACGACGGCGTGGACCTGATCGGCGTGGCCGGCGCAATCAAGGGAAAAATCTTCGGCGTGATCACCGGGGAACGCCGAGGCGGGGCGAGCACGATCACGCAGCAGCTGGTGGGCAACATGCATCCCGATCAAATCGACCGGAGAGACATGGGCCCCATGCGGAAGCTGCGTGAGCAGCAAGCCGCGCGTGAAATGGAGAGGCATTACTCCAAGGAGCAGATTCTCGAAGGGTACATCAACCAGATCAATTTCGGTCACGGCTGGTACGGAGTGGAGGCGGCGTCGCGGCACTACTTCGGGAAGAGCGCGACGAAGCTCACGCTGGCGGAGGCCGCCACCCTTGCGGCGCTCCCGAAATCTCCTGTTGGATACGATCCCTCTCGCTTTCCCGCGAAGGCGAAGATGCGCCGCGACCTCATTCTTGGTCTCATGGCCGAGCAGGGGTTTGTCACCCCCGCGGACGTGGACCGCGCTCGTGCCGAGCCCGTGGTGACGGCGCCATATACAGGAGCCTCGGCTCCGTCGCAGTACTTTGTGGATGCGGCCAGGCAGGTGGCGGAAAAATCCGGTGTCGCAGTCGCGGCGGGTGGCTACCGCTTGTACACCACGGCGGATCCGGCCTTGCAGCGTGCCGCGGTGGAGGCGCTCGTGGAAGGAACGGTGAAGGTGGAACAGCGCGCCGACTTCAAGCATGCGACCTTTGCCGCGACAAAAGGAGTTGGCGACGTGCTCGAGGGCGCCGTCGTGGCCATCGAGCCGGCGACGGGTGACGTGCGTGCGCTCGTGGGCGGGCGCAACTATGCGTTGGCTCCATTCAACAGGGCCACGCTCGCGCTCCGCCAGCCGGGGAGTTCATTCAAGCCGTTCGTGTATGCCAAGGCATTTGAAGACAGCATGAGCGCAGCGACGATCGTCCCCGATACCGCGCTGTCCATCCCCATGCCGAACGGCGGCGTGTACAGTCCCGACAATTCGGACGGCAGGTTTCTCGGCCCAATCACACTACGCGAGGCGCTGACACACTCGCGCAATCCCGTGGCGGTGCAGCTCGCGCTCTTCGTGGGGGTGGACTCCATGGCGGCCATTGCGCATCGTGCCGGCATCACGACGCCCATCGCTCCGGTGCCGGCCAGTGCGTTGGGCGCATCGGTCGTCCGTCCGCTCGATTACGTCGCGGCGTATGCCGTCTGGGCCAATCTCGGCAGCACGGTTGAGCCTCGGCTCGTGACGCGAATCGAGGATCCTGCTGGGCGCGTGATCTTCCAGCAGTCGCCGGCTGTTCCCCAACCGGTGATTGATCCGCGCATCGCGTTCATCATTCGCGACATGATGCGGGATGCGGCGGAGCGCGGGACCGGGACGGCAGCGCGCAAGGCAGTGGCGGCGTCCATTCCTGTCGCGGGCAAGACGGGCACGACGAACGACAATGTGGACGTGTGGTTCATGGGGATGACCCCGGATCTGGTCGCCGGGGTCTGGTTGGGTTTCGACAAGCCGAAGACAATTACGCGTGGTGCGGCTGGCGGTACCCTTGCGGCGCCGATTTGGGGCGCGATGATGTCCCGCTACTATGCCGGCCGGCCATCGCCAGCCGCGTGGGTTCCGCCGGTGGGCTTGGTCATTGCCGAGCTGGATCGCACGACAGGGCAGTTGGCCGATGCCAACACGCCCGTGGAGCGTCGCTACACTGAGTATTTCATTCCCGGCACGGAGCCTGAGCCGTTGCGAAGCGTGCCGTGGAAGGGAGCGGTGTTTGGTGCGGTGATACCTTGAATGCGAAGAGCCCCGCTCGACGTGTGTCGAGCGGGGCTCTTCTTTTTTCGAGAGGACTAGTTCAGCTCGTCAGTGACGACCAGCCAGTCCGACTCGCCGTTTAGCGGCCGAGCTTGACGACGTTCTCAGCGGCCGGGCCCTTTGCGCCCTGAACCACGTCGAACTCAACAGCCTCACCCTCTGCGAGGGACTTGAAGCCATGACCCTGGATGGCGGAGTGATGCACGAAGCAATCCTTCTCGCCGTTCGCGGGGGTGATGAAGCCAAAGCCCTTCGTGTCGTTGAACCACTTCACGGTGCCGGTCGTACGCATAGCTGAACTCCTCAATGATGTTTGTCGTTGGCGTACGAACCAAGTTCGAAACCAACGACATGTTGAACGTGAACGGAACCCTCACGCGGGGGCTCGCCCTACAGACACGGCACTGTACCGCATTTGCAGCGACGCGGGCGAAAAAAAAGGGACCTGCGAGAAGCAGGCCCCAAATCCGTCGGAACTTGAACCCCGAACCGAAGCACGGGGTGCGTCGCTGAAACCAATAGTAACACTTTCCACCGGTTCGCGATAGTCCCTCTTTCACGGCAACCCCGGAAAGGTTCCCACGCCCAGAAATCTTTGCGGGCGTGGGCACCACCGGATCCTTGCTAGACACCAGCGACTGCCGCCTCCTCTTCTTCCATGATGGTAGGCGCCGTCACCGGAACGGCTTCGTTCTGGAGCGGTACCAGAGCAATCGCGAAGGCTTCGTCCAGCGTGCTGACAGGGTGGAAGCTCAACTGGTTCCGTACTTCTTCCGGGATATCCTCGATATCCGCCTCGTTGTCCCTTGGCAGGATGATCGTCGTGATACCAGCCCGGTGGGCACCGAGGACTTTCTCTTTCAGGCCACCGATGGGAAGCACCCGGCCGCGAAGGGTTACCTCCCCAGTCATCGACACATCGCGCCGAACTGGCCGGCCCGACATGGCACTCACCAGGGCCGTGGAAATTGCGACACCCGCACTCGGCCCGTCCTTGGGGATTGCCCCGGCAGGGACGTGCACGTGCACTTCGATCGAACCGAGACGGTCCTCCGGGATCTTGAGCTGCGAGGCGTGCGTGGTTGCGTAGGTCATGGCCGCTCGAGCGCTCTCCTTCATGACGTCGCCGAGCTGGCCGGTGAGGATGAGCGACACGTTGCCCCATCCGCTGACCTGTACCTTCTGGTCGTCAGCGTCTAACGAGCGCCCGCCCCCGTGCAGCCGGCGAATGGCTGCTTCCACGAACATGATGTCCCCGCCCATGGGCGTGTAGTACATGCCGGCAGCCACGCCGACCTCGTTCTCCTCATTGGCGTGCTCGGGGTGGACGCGCGGTCGTCCCAGCAAATCTCGCACATCGTCCACGCTGATCACGAAATCGTCCACCTGCCCGGACGCCAGCTTGCGGGCGACCTTGCGGGCGACGGCGCCGACCTGACGCTCGAGCTGCCGGACGCCACTCTCTCGCGTGTACTTGCTGACGATCGACATGACGGCGTCGTCTTCGAACACCACGTCCTTGCTCTTCAGTCCCGCGTCTTCCAGCTGCCGCGGAATGAGGTACTTCTTCGCGATCTCGGCTTTTTCCTTCTCGGTATAGCCCGCGAACTCCACCACTTCCATACGATCGAGCAGTGGCCCGGGAATGTTCTGGATGAAGTTGGCGGTGGCGATGAACAGCACTTCGCTCAGGTCGAACGGAATGCCGAGATAGTGATCGGTGAACGTGTCGTTCTGTGCTGGATCGAGCACTTCGAGAAGCGCGCTCGCCGGGTCGCCCTGGAAGCCCTGTCCCAGCTTGTCCACCTCGTCCAGCAGGAAGACCGGGTTCCGCGTCTTTGCCTGCTTGAGCCCCTGGATGATGCGACCGGGCATTGCACCGACATATGTACGCCGATGGCCGCGAATATCGGCCTCGTCACGAACCCCGCCCAACGCCGCGCGGACGTACTCGCGGCCAAGGGAGCGGGCGATGGATTTGGCAATGGACGTCTTGCCGACGCCCGGCGGGCCCGAGAACAACAGGATTGGCCCCTTCGCCATCGCGCGGGCCTTCGCCTCCTTCGTGTCGGTCACCGGACGATCGTCATCCGCCGTCGCAAGCGACGGGGTCGCATCGTCCTTGTGAGCCTTGAACGTGGCGACTGGCAGCTCGCCAGTCGTCTTCAACTCCTCCTCCATCTCCTTCGCGCGCAGTTGGCGCACGGCAAGGAATTCGAGGACGCGATCCTTCACGTCCGGCAGGCCGTAGTGATCCTCGTCGAGCACCTGTTCAGCGCGAGTGAGGTCCAGATTATCGTCGGATCGCTTGTTCCACGGCAGTTCCGCAATCCACTCGAGATACGTGCGAATCACCTGGGCTTCCATGGATTCGCGACCGGCACGTTCCAGACGGCCCAGCTCGCGCTCCACCTCGGTGCGCGCCGTGGGCGGGAGTTCGAGTTTGTCGAGCTTTTCGCGCAGCCCGCTGATCTCCTTGCTCTGGTCGTCGTCCCCAAGCTCCTTCTGAATCGCCTTCATCTGCTCGCGCAGGTACATCTCGCGCTGGCGCTCACCCAGCTCTTCCTGCACCTGGGACTTGATCTCCTCCTGCATTTCAATCATGCCGATCTGGCGCTGCACATGCACGAGCACCCGCCGCAAGCGGTCTTCGACGGAGAGGTTTTCCAGCAGCCCCTGACGCTCGGCGACGGGGAGTTCGATATAGCCAGCCACCAGGTCGGCGAAGCGACCGGCGTCGGTGACCGCATCGAGCACCTGATGCACGACTTCTTCCGGGAGTCCGCGCCGCTCGCCGAGCTCGCCCGCGCGCTCGCGGATTTCCTTGTAGAGGGCGACGAACGCCGGGTCATTCTCGTCGAGCGGTTTCATTTCCTCCAGCGGCGAGACGACGGCGCTGAGGTAGTTGTCCGCGGGATTGGTGGCGTATTGGAGCGCTGTGGCGCGCTGTTCGCCCTGAAGCAGGAGTTGAACGCCGCCCAGACCGCGCTGGATCTGGCCGATGCGGGCAATAACGCCCATGGAATAGAGGATCTCGGGCGTTGGCTCGTCCGTATTGTCACGCTGGGCGACGGCAAAGACCAGTCGGTCCCCCTTGAGCGCGGCTTCGATGGCGCGGAGGGTGCCTGGGCGGCCCGCAGCAATCGGAGCCGTCAGGCCCGGGAAGATGACCGTGCCCCGGAGTGGGAGCACGGGAAGCGTCTGACGCTCTGCCATGGTGACCGTACCTGAATAGTAGAAGAGAGGGGCACGGAAGTACCGGCGGTCTGCCTCCGGAGTGTCCGTGACACCAAGGCAGACCCTTAGCGCACACTCCATTCCAGCCAGGATGCGACACGTAGGCAGACTTTGACACTTATCACGGTCATCATGACGTAGTGTAACTGCCGCTGTGGCGGTTATCCTTTCCAGCGAGGTTACGCTGTGCTACAATGTCCCCTGCCAGCCTCACCCTGACCACCCGTCGTCGCTTGCCCGACCCGCTCGCCACTTCCGCGGATGACGAGCTTCGCGCTCACGTCGAGCGCGCGCTTTCGGCCCACTACGAGCTCGACTGCGAGATCGGAAGGGGAGGCATGGGCATTGTGTATCGTGCCAAGGATCGTCGCCTCAAGCGACAGGTCGCCATCAAGCTCCTGCCGCCGGAGCTCGCCTTTCGCAGCGAGATCAAGTCGCGCTTTCTCCGCGAAGCGGAGACGGCCGCGCAGCTCTCGCATCCCAATATCGTTCCCATCTACACCGTCGACGAACAGGAGCAACTCGTCTTCTTCGTGATGGCGTACATCAGTGGGGACAACCTCGCCAAACGGTTGCACGAGCGGGGGGTCCTCACCGTCGAAGAGACACGGAAGATCCTGCGTGACGTGGGCGACGCGCTGGCGTACGCGCATGAGCGCGGCGTCGTCCACCGCGACATCAAGCCGGACAACATCCTGCTCGATGCGGTGACTGGACGTCCCATGGTAACGGACTTCGGTATCGCCCGCGCCATGGACAGTTCGGGCGACAGCCGCCTGACGGCGACAGGAATGGCGATCGGCACGCCCGCATACATGTCGCCGGAACAGGCGGCTGGTGAGCGCGAGATCGATGGCCGGAGCGACTTGTACTCGCTCGGAATTCTCGGATACCAGATGCTCACTGGTGAGCCGCCCTTCAGCGCGGGCAGTACACCTGCCATGCTGGTGAAGCACATTTCAGAGCGGCCGATACCGGTGCAGCAGCGGCGCGCAGATGTGCCGGACGATCTCGCGCGCTCGGTAATGATGCTGCTCGAGAAAGATCCGGCGCATCGCTACCCCAACGCGAACGCCCTCGTGGCCGCGTTGGATGCGCGGGAAGCGCCTCCGTCTCGCGCGCCGGCCCCGCCACCGGTGGTGTCGCAGCCCACGGCGCCGTCAGCGCCGCCGCTCGGCAACTATGCGCCAATGCCAATGCAGTCCGGGTACGGGCAGCCACCCTACCCGGCGGGCCGCTCGCAACAGCTACAGCCGCACCCGCCGACGTCCGACGAACTGCGACGGTGGGAGGCCCCGCCTGTCGCCAATTTCCGCCGGAAGATCGCGCCGTATCTGTTCGTCAACGGCGTGATCCTCGTCTTCGCCGTGTTTGGCAGCAATGACTTCCTCACCTTCACGGTCCTGTGGAGCATCTACATCGCGTTCAAGTACGCGAAGCTCTGGAGTGAGGGCTACGATTGGCGGGACGTCTTCAGGCAGCCGCGGGACCGCGAGGTCATGGAGGTCATCGAGGAAGTGGCGGAGCACTGCCGCGCGATCTTCGATTCCAAGGCGCGTGCCCGGTTGCGCGACGGACGCGAACAGCGGAAGCTCGCTGCGCGCATGACGCCGCCCGCCGCGAGCGCCGGCTACGGCGCGGCGCGGTTGACCGGTGCGCCGTATCCCTCTGCGGTACCCGACGGCCCATCGGCAGATCGCGTTCGGCAGGCGTTCTCGGATCGCGACGAGATTTTCCAGCGACTCCAGGCGCTTGGCAACGCGCTCCCAAGTGCGCAGCGCGATGAAGTGGGACGGTCCGCAGTCGCGCTCGCGGACAAGGTGCAGTCGCTCGCGATGGCGCTTGATGAGTCGGCGCGCATGGATATCGGGTCGGCGCGGGCGCAGCTGGAGGGTGAGATCAGCTCCCTCGAGAATGCGGCCAACCCACTGGAGCGCGGTAGCGAAGACCGGGTGCGCCGACTTGCCTACCTGAAGCGGCAACGTCGCTCACTTGTGGATACGGAGCAGAAGCAGCAGTCCTTCTCCTCGAAACTGGAAACGTGCGCGCTGGCACTCCAGAACATGCGATACGATCTCCTGCGCCTTGGTGCGAGTCCGCAGATGCACCAACACATCACCTCCCTGGCCAACAAGGCCATGAGCCTGGCCGAGAACGTGGATGAGGCGCTGTTCGTGGCGGACGAGATGGGGCGAATCAGCTCGCGTCCATCGGGCGGGCGGCGCGCGCCGGATCGAGGGTGAACGATCCGCTGCTCGATCGCCTAATCGTCGCGGTCGGGACCCAGTACCTGGTTGACGCGGAAATCGGCCGCGGCGGCATGGCGGTGGTGTATCGCGCCACCGACCTCCGGCTCCATCGCAAGGTGGCGATCAAGGTCCTTCCGCCCGAGCTCGCGTTCAACGCGGACGTGCGAGAGCGCTTCCTGCGCGAAGCGCAGACCGCGGCGCAACTCACGCACCCGAGCATCGTGCCCATCTACACCGTGGATGAGCGCGAAGGGATCGTGTACTTCGTCATGGCGTTGGTTGACGGTGAGAGCCTGGCGGAGCGCCTCGTGCGCGAGCCACGCCTGCCCGTGAGCGAGGCGCGACGCCTGCTGTCCGGTGTCGCCGATGCGCTGGCATACGCCCACTCAATGGGTGTCGTCCATCGCGATGTGAAGCCGGACAACATCATGCTGGATCGCACCACCGGACGACCCATGGTCACGGACTTCGGCATCGCGCGGGCGGCCGCAGGCGACACCCGGCTCACCGTCACGGGCGTTGCCATTGGTACACCCGCGTACATGTCCCCCGAGCAGGCGCTCGGCGAACGTGAGCTCGATGGCCGGAGCGACATCTATTCACTTGGCGTCATCGGCTATCAGCTTCTCGCCGGTGAGACGCCGTTCAAGGCGTCGAACACGCCGGCGATGCTGGTGAAGCACGTATCTGAATCGCCGCGGCCCCTGGCCATGCTTCGCCCGGACACGCCGTCGCGTCTCGCGCACGCCATCGCCCGCGCGCTGGCAAAGAAGCCGGAAGACCGATGGGAAGATGCATCGGCGTTCCGCGATGCGATTCTGGATACCACCGAGCTCGCTCCAAGCGCGGCGCTCGGCTTCGAAAGCGCCCGAATCACGGAGGCATACTCCAAGGAGTACGGCTTTACTCCAATCAGCCCGTCATCGCAGCCAGTGCCGCCCCCGATGCCGCCGCCGGCGTATTTCACACCGCCGCTGTTGCAACCGGACCCGCGCTCGGCATACAACGCGATGGGTTCCGCGCCGAGGAACTGGGAACCACCGGTGCCGGGCATGCCCCCGATGCCGGCTCCGCCGGTGTGGGGCACCAAAGGGGAGTGGCGGGAGTGGAAGCGATCCCGAAAGCGGTGGACGCAGGAAATGCGGCGCCGCAATCGGGCGATGGGCGTTGCTGACGACGAACACGACTATGTGGGCCTCACTCCCGAGGAACAGGTTGTCCGGTTCCGTCGCAAGATCGTGGGCTCCGTGGCCACGGTGGCATCACTGGCTGCCGTCAACCTGCTCACGTCGCCGCACTTTCTCTGGTTCCTGTTCCCGAGCGCTTTCATGGTGCTGGGTGTTCTGCAGCGTGGCGGCAGGCTATGGGCTGACGGTGTGCCGATCGGCAAGTTCTTCGCGCGAGGAAACAGCAAGCCGTCCGGTGGACTGGCCGCATTGGATCGTCCGCGTATGTCCACTGCAGAAGCATCCGAGCGGCTGGCGCACATCGACGTCTTGAACGGGCCCTACGGCGATGCGGTTCGCCGCGCCGCCGGTGATCATGCCGCCGTTCGGGATACGCTGGCGCGACTACCGGCGTCCGAGCGCGACATGATTCCTGACGTCGGGCCCACGGTTGATGCGCTCGCGGAGCGGGTGGGCGCGCTCGCGACCACGCTCCATCGCCTTGATTCCGACGTCGGCGGTGCATCGCCGCAGTCGCTGGAAGCGAGAGTCGCCGCGCTCCGCGCGGAGGCCGGGGGCAACCCTACACCGGAGCAGGAGCGCAGGATCTCGCTCCTGGAGCGCCAGCGCTCGTCGATCGCCGAACTCTCCGATCGGCGGTCGGTGCTGCTGTCGCAGTTGGAGAGCGCGGGTCTCGCCCTCCAGAACCTGCGACTCGACCTGTTGAAGCTTCGGTCGTCCGGGCTGGAGAGCGCCATGTCGGACGTGGCGAGCGCAACGCAAGAGGCACGCGCATTGTCGCGCGAGATCGGCAATGCGGTGGACGCCAATCGAGAAGTCCGACGGTTGTAAGACCGGACCGAATCGGGGTACCCGGTTTATGATTGGGCCATGAGCCAAATTCGTCGGATCGGTGCAGCGCTGGGATTGGCATTGGCGAGCGTACCGTGCGCGGGGGCGCAGGCGACCACCGCCACGCTCGTTGCACCCGTTGCACCCGTTGCACCCGTTGCACCCGTTGCGCCCATGCCGCGACCGGATGTTGTTCGCGGGTTATATGTGAATCGGTGGGCGGTGCTCGACCCGCGTATCTGGTCGCTCATCGAGGTCGCACGCACCACGGAGGTAAACGCCCTCGTGATCGACGTAAAGGACGATCGCGGGTACGTGCTGTACCGGTCCGCCGTGCCGCTTGCACACGCCATCGGTGCCGACACGATCAATCCCGTCAATGCCGATCGCATTCGTGCCGTGCTCGACACCATGCGTGCGAACGGGATCTACCCCATTGCGCGCATTGTTGTGGCAAAGGATCCGTTGCTTGCCGATGCGAAGCGCGAGTGGGCCGTCCGGCGTCAATCCGACGGCGCTCCGTGGCTGGACGCCAATGGCAAGCCGTGGCTCGATGCGCACCAGCGGGGGATATGGACGTACGCTGCCGACCTTGCCGCGGAGGCCGTGCGGTTGGGATTCAGCGAAGTACAATTTGACTACGTCCGCTTCCCGGATGATCCGCGGATCGCGAGCGAGGCACGCTTTCCGTTGGCGAATGGCCGGAAGCCTGCGCAGGTCATCCATGAGCAACTGGGGTACCTGAAGACACGGATGGCGGCATTGAAGGTACCGATGGCCATCGACGTATTCGGGCTCACCACCACCGATCCCGGCGACATGGGCATCGGGCAGCAGTGGGAACAGTTTGCCCCCCAGGCAGACGTGGTGTTGCCGATGACATATCCGTCCCACTATTCCACGGGCCTGTATGGGCTCGAGAATCCGAATGCGCGTCCGTACGACGTGATCGATCATGCGATGCGGGACGCCAAGGCGCGCAATGCCACGGTGCGGCGAGCGCCGAAAATCGTGCCCTGGTATCAGGACTTCTCGCAAGGCGACCCACCGTATGGTGCCGCGGAGGTGCGCGCCCAGATTCAGGCCGGCTACGACAATGACATCCGTAGTTGGATTCTCTGGAATCCGGGGAGTGCGTACACCATCGACGCGCTACGGCCAGCGATTCTGTCGCCGGCGGAAGAGAAGACGCGAAAGCCGTAGGGCGCCGCGCTCAAGAACGATCGAGCAGGTCCGCGATTAACTGCGCAACCTGGCGGGGCGCGTCTTCTGGCGTGAAGTGTCGGGCCTCACGAACGATCTCGAACGTTGCGCCGCGGATTGAGCGAGCGAGGCGCCGCCCGAGTGACGGTGGTAAAAAGGGATCGTGCTCGCCCCAGATCACCGACGTTGGCGCCGTGATCTCTTCAAGTCTGGGCGCGAGCGACTGGGTTTCCTTCGCGTCGAGTGCGGCAACGTGTTGCAGGAACACGCTGCGCGCGATGTCACTGGCGAACGGCCGTTGGTACTTGTCGATGGAGTGCACCGCGCGTGCCGGGTCAACGTAGCCGCGTTCAAGTTCCGCGCGAAGTACAGGCATGAGCCACTTCGTCGGCAATCGGCGAACGATTGGCAGGAGGGCGCGCACGATGCGGACGTCGCGTGTGGGCCAATTGGTGAATGCGACGCTGTCGATGAGCGCCAGGCGCGATACGCGTCCAGGCCAATGCACCGCCAGCATCTGCGCCACGCCGCCACCGACGTGATGGCCCGCGATGCATGCCGACTTGATGCAGAGTGCGTCCATCAACCCGATCACGCGCTCGGCATGCGCCCGCAGCGTGAGTGCCCGATGGCCTGGCGGGTCGCTCCGTCCAAAGCCGAGGAGGTCGAGCACCACCAGCCGGTGGCCCTGCGGCATTTGCGCAACGACATCGCTCCACAGGTGACCAGACGTCGGAAAGCCGTGGAGAAAGACGACCGGTTCACCGGCGCCCCGTGTGCCTGCCGCGTAGTAGTAGAGACGCGCGCCGTCTACATCGACGAACTCACCGCGCACGGATGCGCGGTGGAAGGGAGGCGGGCACGGAGGTCATGCGCGCAAGATGCGCGGACTCCATCGCATGGACAAGCGATTGGACGCGGGTGATTGCGAACAGGGTGGCGACGCACTGCGTCGCCACCCTGTTTCGTACTGCCATATGTAGCGGGAAGACTACTGCGCGGGCGGCGCCATCTTGGCGCGGGCTTCGGCGGCGTCCTTCACATTCTTGTCGAACACGGCCTGCTGCTCGGGCGTGAGGATGGCACGAACTTCGGCGTTGCGCTTCTCCGTCATTTCCATCTGCTTCTTCATGAGCGCTGGGCGATCCGCCCCTTCGGCCTGCATGTCAGCGCGGAGCTTCTGCATGTCTGGCATGTACTTCGCCATGATTTCGCCCTGCTTGGCCTTCTGTGCATCCGTCAGTTCGATGCCGGCCATCACGTTCGGGCCACGGCCTGCGCCACGTCCGCCGCCACCACCACCACCCTGCGCATAGGCTGCCGTGCTACCAACCATGAGCGCCAATCCGAGCGCTGCGATCCGAAGTGCCTTCATGATCCGAACTCCTTGAGTAAATGATGGGTGTGCAGTGCTTCTTAAAGCCTTCACCGGCTGCTACTTACGATCTACCCTCTAGCGGTCCATGGTCATGTGGAGCCATACTTACCCGCCTTTCCCCGGAGCGTTCCGCCCCTCGCCACCATGCGGCGAACGGGCTGATCGCTAGTTCTGCGAGCCTCACGTGACCCTGCCGTCAACACCAAGCCCCACTCCAGCTCCTGCTGCCGCCGCGGCCTCGACCCCGCCGGCACCTGCCGTGGCACCCGCACCAGCGACCCCAGCGCCACCGCCCGCACCGCTCGGTCCTGTTCGCTTTCCGTTGGACTGGCTTATGGTGCACGCTGCACCACCGATCCGCTATCGCGCCCTGACCGAGGTGGCGCGGCTCAATGCCGCGGATGCCGAAAAGATATCCGCATTACCCTTTACGCATCGTCCCGCTTTGCTGTTGGCTACCCAGCAGTCACCGGACGGAACGTGGGGAGGTGGAATGCTCGCGGTACCGTCCGCTCGAGCCGACCATTTCGAGGGAGTCGGGACCATTCCGGCGGTGAGGCGGCTTATCGAATGCGGCTGGAACAAGGACACGCCGCCCTTGATGCACGCGCGACGGATTCTGTTTCGCTTGCTCGCCGAAGATGACGATCCGTCGTTCCTGTTCGAGCTTGGCGGCAAGAACGCGCCCGACGAGGAAGCGGTGAAGCGGGGGCGGGCGCTGCTGCGGGAGGCCGCTGCCGCGACGCTGGCCCAGGCTGGCTACGAGGGCGATCCTCGGTTGCGAGGCGCTGCCCGCCGCATTCTCAATCGCATGGCGGACTATCTGCGCTCTCCCCTGGCGCAGAAGCCCTTCATCCGCCAGGGCAACCAGCACATGCTCGCGGCAGAGGCATGCCCACCGTCGATCTATGTGATCGCAATGTTGGCGTACATGCCGCTGTTCCGGGCCGAGCATCACCGTGAGATGGATGCGCTGTATTCGCATCTCACGCAGGCGCAGCCGCGGCAGGAGGCGGTGCAACTCTGCGGCAAGAAGGTGTTGCCCGTGCCGCACCTGGTACTGGGCGACGTCATTCCGCATCGCAATGCAGTGGATGCGGACGTACCGTTTGCACTCTACTGGATGGAGCTCATGGCGCGGCTTGGGTTCCTCAAGCGCAACGAGAACTGGTCAAAGCTGTTCGAGCGATTCCTAGAGGATCGGGATCGCGATGGCGTGTGGCATCCACACAAGGGAATGGGCGTAGCGAAGAGCACCAGCGCGCACGCATGGCCGACGTATCCGCTGGAGACGCAGCTCGCCGGGGAGGAGCGGTGGACGGACATCACCTTCCGCCTTGGGTTGATCGCGCGGCTGTTGGGCCGAACGATCGAAATCCGCTGACGGAGTCGGAGGGAGGCAACGAACCGCGACTGCCCGGTCGGCTGCCGCCGTCGGCGATGTTTCCCGCTGGCGACGCCTCGATTCGGGTACGGTGGGTAGTGCTTTCGGATGGGTTGCGCGTTCGGATGGCTGAATCTGGCGCCGGGGGTGATCCTCCGGTGCTGCTGATGCATGGATGGGGGGCGTCGATCTACATGTGGCGTGCCTGGTTTGCGCCGCTTGCTGCCGCCGGACGCAGAGCCATTGCCATCGACCTTCCCGGTCACGGGCTGTCGGACAAGCCGGCGGAGCCGGAGCACTACCGGCTCGCATCGATGGTTGGCGCGGTCCGGGAGTTTCTTGCGATCGAGCGTCTGGCGGACGTGGATATCGTGGCGCAATCCATGGCTGGAACGATCACCGTGGAGTTGGCGCTCATGCCGGGCTCACCGGTTCGCCGTGCGGTCCTGGTGAATCCTGCGTGCTTCGGTCGCGTGCGCATGCAGGGGCTGGCGAAGCTCGTGAGTGGGCACCCGATAGCCGATGCCATACTCCCGCGGCTCGTCGCGCGCTGGCTCGTGGCGCGTACCCACCGCATGGTCTATGGAGATCCGTCGCGACTCACCGAACGCGATGAGGACGAATACTGGGCGCCGTCGCAATTCCCGGCGTTTGCCCGCTCCATGCGCAAACTACTCCACGAATTCCAATGGACCCGATCGCCAGTCATTGAAATGGCAGCGCGGCTGGGCGCGCTTCGCGGGAGGATGCTCGTGGTCCTTGGAACTCGCGATGTGCTGGTGCGCGATTCCTCGCCCTATGTCGCGCAGCTGCGCGCCACGGGAGCGCCGGTGGACGTACTCGAGATTGACGGAGGGGGGCACGCGATCAATGAGGAACGCCCTGACGTTGTGGTGCCGGCGGTACTGGAGTTTTTGGCACACGGTGATCCACTGGACCAGTGACAATCGAGCCGCAGTGTCGTGGCATGTAGCCGCCAGCGGGACGACAGGCTAACTTTCTACCCGACAGATTGAAGATTGTGAAGGACGCGCGCAACGGGCGCGCGAGGCTGCGGAACCTTCACGACCGCTCGACATTGGGTCGAGTGCCACATTCCGTGGCGATCGCGATAGCGATCGCATCTTTCCTCACCGCATCGGTCAGGCACGTGGCAATGCGCCACGCGAGTCCGATGCATGCGCCGGTCCTGGAAGTTCCGGGATCGCGGCCCCGGCGCGACGCATCAGGACGAATGACCGACGAAACAACGCAGCCCCCCAGCACCACCGCGCTGGCCATCGAGCCGAGCACGGAGCCGACGCTCACCTTCGCGGAACTCGACCTTCACCCGTCGATTCTTCAGGCCATTCACGCCGCTGGGTACACGAGGCCAACGCCGATTCAGCGTGACGCCATTCCCCTGGCGCGCAATGGTCGCGACATCATGGGGCTCGCGCAGACCGGCACGGGAAAGACCGCCGCATTCACCCTGCCGATCATTGATCGCCTGATCGACGGGCCGCGTCGCACGAGAGCCTTGATCCTTACGCCAACGCGCGAGCTGTGCGTTCAGGTGGAAGAGAGCTTTCGGAAGTACGCGCTGAATTCGGAGATCTCCGTGGTGGCCGTGTATGGTGGTGTGCCCCTCGATCCCCAGGAGAAGAAGCTCCGGGCCGGAGTAGACGTGGTCGTGGCCACACCTGGCCGCCTGATCGATCACCTCGATCGTCAGAACGTGGTGTTCGATGATCTGGAAGTGCTCGTGTTGGACGAGGCCGATCGGATGCTCGACATGGGCTTTGCGCCGCAGATCAACAAGATCGTTGACCAGATTCCCGTATACCGCCAGACGCTGTTGTTCAGCGCCACGATGCCGCCCGAAGTGGAAGCACTGGCGCGGAAGTACCTGCGCAAGCCGATCGTCGTGCAGGTTGGCGTGCGCTCAGCGGCAGCGAGTACGGTGACGCACGCCGTTTATCCGGTGCCTCGTGAGAAGAAAAACGCTCTGCTCGTGGAACTGCTGACGGCCACCAAGCACGACTCGGTGCTCATCTTCTCCCGCACGAAACACGGCGCTGATCGCATCGTGCGCGATCTCGAGAAGGCGGGCGTGAGTGCGACGGCAATGCATGCGGACAAATCGCAGGCGCAGCGCACGCGGGCACTCCAGGACTTCAAGGACGGCACCACATCGGTGCTCGTGGCAACGGATATCGCCCAACGGGGACTCGATATCTCGGGCATCACTCATGTGATCAACTACGACGTGCCGCAGCAGGCGGAGGACTACGTCCACCGCATCGGGCGGACCGGGCGCGCCGCCAAGGAAGGAGACGCGTACACGTTCATGTCGCCCGATGAGATCGGGATGGTCCGGACGATCGAGCGCATGATCGGCACGCCAATTCCTCGAATCTCGGTGCCGGGTTTCGACTTCGGCACCGTAGCAGCGGACTGAGTCACGTCCGTCAGTATCGCACGCGCCCCAGGCGGGACACGACGAGGGTATCACTGGATCCTCCGCGCCGTGCGACGAGCGTGAGGTTTGCCAGGCCGTAGCCGAGTCCGCGGACATCGAACACGATGGAGTCGCGTGTGGTCGAGAGGGCGACACCGTGCGCGTCGCCGAGTGCCATGCGACCGAACGAGGTGCCGCGCGCCAGGAGCTCCAACGTCGCGGCGGTGGTATCCACCCGCAAACTCACGGGCGTGTGGAGCGCTACGGCTTCGTCGCGTGCCCGCGCGACCTCGGCACCGGCGTCGCGCACTGCATCGCGCGTAGCAATGCGGTCGAGGAAGTGCTGGAGTTCGCAAATGCCGATGAGCGCGACGAGCCCCATGATGGTGACCACCAGGAGCACTTCGATGAGGGTAAACCCGTGCGGGCGACGGAGAGGACTGGTTCGCATGGCGGGGAGCATACGCCTCCCTGCTGTTGAGACCAAAACCGCTACACTGCACCTGGTGCCGAACGATTGCGCGACCAGTCAGTGTGCTGTCGACGTCGAGGCGGTGCACTGGCTCTGGAAGTAGCGCGTGCACATTTTGGGCGCGCAAGACAGTGACGTCTTGCTTCACTTCCGGCGCATGTACCGAAATCCAATGCACTTTGTGACCGCCGCGGCGCTGCTCGTCTTGTCCAGCGGGTGTCGCAGCCCGCAGGCCGACGCACTCATTGCGGAGCAGATGCGAGAGATGGGCGACGAGCTCAACGCATCTCGCCAGGAAACGGCGGTGATCCATGAGCAGGTGGATTCCCTTCGCACCATTCTTGCGCGTCAGGATACGCTTTTGCGACAGTTGGCGGGCATGGCCGGTGTGCCGGTTCCACCGCGCTGAGCGGTCCGGTGACATCGTTCGCCGACAGGGCAAAGGGTGCATCGATCGTTCCCGTGCCCCGCGCACCCATCACTGGAGACTGATGCCGATGCGGACTCGGAGACACCTGGTCATGACCATGATCGTTGCGGCGCTGACCGGCACGAGCGCAAGTGCGTCGACGGCGCAGAGTACCAGCGCCGGATCGGCGCCGTTCGATCCCAAGAGCGGCCGGTACGCCGGCTCGCTCACGAACGGGCCGGCGCGGGCGCCTGATACGCTTGCCGTCTCCAGTGACAAGGCGTGGGCTGCACTCAACCAGGTCTATTCACAACTCGGCCTTTCGCTGAGCGTAGTGGACACGCAGACGCACGTCATCGGTGTATTGCGGGGCGTGCAGCGGCGGCCGGTGGGTGGAGAGCGCTTGTCGAGGCTGCTGGAGTGCGGCGCCGGAGTCTATGGCCCCAACGCGGATCGCTACACCGTGCAATTGACGGCGCTCAGCTACGTGCAGCCGACTGGCAATCAAGGCGCTGTGCTCGATACTCGGGTAAGTGGCAGTGCTGCGGCAAATGGCGTGAATTCGGCCGTGAACTGCGCTTCCAGCGGTCGCCTCGAGGAACTCGTTTACGAGATGCTGCGGAAGGCGCTTGGACAGTGAACGATCGTCATTTGTCGCGTGACATGAAAACGGCGATCGAATATCGAGCGTGTTGGTCTGTTCCAGTCGTCTTCTGATTGTCGCTTGACGTGACGTCACGTGTGCCGATGCGTCATCTGGACGCATCGGCTCACGGTGCGTCGCCACATCTTCTCCCTGGCCAACATCGATGCGCATTGCCCTGTCTACAGGCGGCGGCGACGCCCCCGGCCTCAACGCCGTCATCCGAGCAGCCGTGCTCAGCGCGATCAATCGCGGTTGGGAAGTCCTCGGCATCAAGCGCGGATTCTCCGGCCTGCTCGGCGAGGACGAGGTGGTGACCCTCACCAAGGAATCGGTGCGTGGCATCGCACATCTGGGCGGCACCATCCTCCGATCCACCAATCGCGGCAATCCGTTCTCCTATCCCCGTCGTCAGCCCGATGGCACGTTCTTGCCGGAGGACCGGTCGGACGAGCTGATCGAGAACGCGCGGCAGATGGGGATCGACGCACTCATCTCCATTGGTGGCGATGGCTCCCTCGAGATCGCACTCAAGCTGTGCCGGAAGGGAATGCGGATCATCGGCGTGCCGAAGACGATCGACAACGACGTCAGTGGAACCATCACCACATTCGGATTTGACACTGCCGTCAACACGGCCATTGAGGCCATCGACAAGTTGCACACCACCGCGGAGAGTCACGATCGCGTGATCGTCATGGAAGTGATGGGTCGCGACGCCGGCTTCATTGCCCTCCATTCCGGTGTTGCCGGAACGGCGGACGTTATCCTCCTGCCGGAGGTGCCGTACAACATCGCGAAGGTGTGCGAGAAGATCATGGCGCGCGATGCGGCTGGGCGTCATTTCTCCATCGTCGTGGTTGCGGAGGGAGCGTTTCCCCACGGTGGAGAAGTGCATCAACTCGGCGAATCATTGCCGGGACAGGCTCGGCGGGTTGGCGGGGTGGCAGAACTCATCGCCCGAGAAATCCAGTCCATCACGGGGAAGGAGACGCGCTCTCTCGTACTCGGCCACCTGCAGCGCGGCGGCATGCCTACGGGCTACGACCGCCTTCTGGCCACCCGATTCGGCGGGGCCGCGGTCCGCGCCGTCGCGGACGAACACTGGGGCCACATGGTAGCGCTTCAGACGCCCCATATCGTCACCATCCCGATCGAGGACGCCCTTCGCGAGCTGAAACGCGTGGATATCACTCATGACCTGGTCCAGACGGCACGTGCGACCGGGATCAGTTTCGGGGACTGAGGGTAGAGCGTCTCACGTCACGAGGACCGCGGGAGAGATTGGGACGCACGATGTCCCGATCCATGGACACAAACGTTTGTGCGAGGGCTCTCCCAACCCGAACTCGACAGACGCAACTTCAATTACTTGTTATACTTAGCAATGTGCAGCGGGAGCCACGACGAGTGGTATCCGGCATGCCATAAGACATGGTGGCGGGCGATATCCGCACGCTACCTGAGGATACACGAATGACGCTCCGCACCGCACTTCTCACGCTCGCTTGCCTGGCCGGCTCGTCAGGCGTGGCGCTCGGCCAAAAACAGGCGAGCGACACAGTGGGCAAGGAATACCGGCCGCCCAAGGGCATGTGCCGGATTTGGCTCGACAAGGTGCCGCCCAAGCAACAGCCGGCGCCGACGGATTGCCCAACGGCCGTGCGCAACAAGCCGACGAACGCCAGGGTAATTTTCGGTGATGACTACAAGGAGAAGGGTGACAAGGATCCGAAGAAGGAACTCCCTTTCCTCAAGAAATTCGCCGAGTCGCCAAAGCCGTAGCGCACTTCCATTCGCGCACGCATCTCGCTACCCCTGAGTTCATGCGCGACGTAAGAGACCAGTACCTGCCGCCGGACCACGATGCGTTCGTCGGGTCCGAGCCACCCACCGGGCGTGTGATCGTCATCGCCCCCACGCGGGCGGCCTGCGAGACCATCGAGCTCGCCGTGAGGCTCCACATCGAAACCTATCTCGAAAAGCACTTCGGCACGCGCGTGCGGGAATTGGCGCGCGCACGACGCGGCTTCGGCATTGTCGCAGGTACCGGATCCGGAAAGACGCTCGCCATTCGCCCCATCGCCGAAGAGCTGCTCGCCACCACCGAGCTTCGTGTTGGCGTGATCAACCGGGAGCGCGAAGCGACCCCCGACACGCCCACGTGGAACGTCATCATCGTCACCACCGGCATTGCGCGTCGCTGGTTCCAGGATGGTGACATCCTCGCCAGCGATACGCTCATCGTGGACGAAATCCACCAGACGTCCGCCGAACTGGAACTCTGTCTGGCGCTCGGCAAGCGCGTTGGCTGCCGGTTCATCTGGCTGTCGGCTACGGTTGATCCGAGCTTCTATCGACAGTACCTGTCGAGTCACGACGTGCTCGAAGTCTATGCCTTCGATCCGGAGAAGGCGGCCAAGGTCGAGGTGCTGCGCAAGGATGTTGGAGAGTTCCTGGACGACAAATTTCTCCAACGCGTGTACAAGGAGAAGCGCGGCGTCGCCGTCTTCGTCCCCACGCGCAAGGGAGTGGAACAGGCCGCAGAAAACGTGCGTGCTCGCGCACCGCGCATCAACACGGCGCACTATCACGGCGGTGAACCCATTCGCGTGCTGCGCCCTTTCCTCGAGGGGGAGGAGTCCAAGCCGTACTTTCTCGCGATGACCGCAGCAGGACAGAGCGCCCTCAACGTCCAGGGGCTGGACACGGTGATCATCGACGACACGCGCTTCACGTCCATCGTCGAGCGCGGCAAGAATGTGCTCACCAAGCTGCACCTCGGCGCCAATGAAATCCTCCAGATGGCGGGACGCGTGCACGGGCGAGTGGCAGGTGGCCGTGTATTCATCCTGAGTGATCGGGACATCGACTTCGCGACGCTCAAGCCGACAGCGCCTGAATTCCAGCTTGCGGGCGACTCGGAACGCGTGGCCATCACCTGCGCGGATCTCGGTGTCGCCGCCGATGACCTCGAATTGCCGGTGCCACTGGATCGGGTGGCGTACCGCCGTGCAATCCAGTTTCTCGAAGGACGGGGCATCATCGAGCAGGGGCGGCTCACGCGCTATGGACGCGCCGTTGAGGCAATGCCCGTGGAGCGCGAATGGGCGGAACTTCTCGTCAACGCTGACGACTCGATTGTACCGTACCTTGCGGTGATGAGCGGTGTGGAGAGCCTCCATCGCATGACGCGCGAAGAGCGTGACCTCGAGGGCCTGGTCGTGCCGGGGAGCGATCATCTCACCGCGTACAACGTATACGCCGAGGCCTATCGCGTCGCCGGCTACGTGGGAGAGGTGTACGGGTTGCCGCGGCACTTGTTCGAGGAAACAGCCATCGGTGAATGGGCTGAACGACGCGGCGTGCTCGTGAAGTCCATCGAGGACGCCGCGTTGGGAATGGCCAGTGTGTATCGCGGCCTGAGCCTGCCGGTACCGGCCGAGATGCCGATGGCGCATGAGGGCACACGCCGCCTGTTCGCGCAACTGCTCGCGGAGTACATGCCGTTCGATCTCGTGATCGACGAGCAGACTGCCTGGGGCGAAGACGCGCGCGTGAGCAAGACGAGCGTGTGTGGCAGCTGGGGGGCGATCGCCGGCGAGCTTCGGTACTTCGCCGATCGGTCTGGCAATCCGCGGGCGTCGATCGAAGGAACGCAACTGCCGATGGACGTCATTCGCCGGTTTGCCACGGGAGATGAGGCGGCGATCGCGTACGATGGTGAGCGAAGGAAGTCTCCGTTGGTGCTCAGGCGAAAGCTGGAGTATTTCGGCTTCGAACTGGAGCGCGAGGTGGAGCCCATCGAGGAGTTTCCGGTCGGGCGGGAAGACGAAGCGCGCAAAGTGCTGGCAGATGCGTTGGCACGCGGCGAGGCGCGGCACTTCGCCGTGAAGAACAACCTCAACCGCATCGACGCCGTGCGCGAAGCATGGCGTCGGTCAGGTGGGCAGCTCCCACGATTGGATCAGAAGGATCTTGCCGCGTTGTATGAGCATCGCCTGGCCGGTGTCACGACCCTCACGGAATTCAAGCAGGCGGATCTCGATCTCTCCGCCGACCTGGAAGTATTGAGTCCGCGCGCGGCGCGCGCGAAATACGATGCACTGCCGGCACGAGTGAGCATACGCGATCGCGATGTGGAAATTCACTACGACGTTGAGGAAGTGAACGGCACCCCAGTGGGCGTCGCGCGCCTTCAGTTGCCGGAAAAGGTCGCGCGGACGCTCACGGACGTGGAAGTGCCGGTGCTGGACAGGCCGGTGCGGTTCGTCGTGTATCGCGGCCAACGCGGGCAGGTTCGAGCGGCGACGGTGGAGCAGCTACAGACGCTGCTCGATGCACCGTGGACCGACGAGGAAATCGCAAAGTTCAATCGCAAGCGGGACGAGCAGCGGGAGGCGGCGCGGGGCAACCGTCGCGAGCATGCAATGCATCAGGCGAAGCGCGGATTGCGCGAGCGTGGCAGGCCCTCGCGCCCGGGCAAGAGCGAACGTGACGCGCGACGAGATGGCACGGGCGCGGCCGATCGGCCCAAGGCGGGCAGCAGGCCGGGTGAACGTGGTGGCAGTCGGCCTGGGGGTGGTCGACCCGGCAGCGGGCGCCCCGGCGGCGGCCGGCCGAGCGGTGGACGGGGCGGGGGGCGCGCTCGCTAGTGCGTTCTCGCTGAATGTTCGTCTGTCCCAACTGCCAACATGTGGTCGGCGAGTACCCCGAACAGGGGGTGGTCGCGGTCGTCTGCGCGTCCTGCACCTTCAAGTACGAGATCTCGGGCGGCCTGGTGAAGGCCTTCACCTCTCGACAGGTGCAGCTGCGAGGACCGAGTCAGGGACAACGCGCCGTGTACGGGCGGCTATTCGAGCTGACCGTCGCTCCGTCGACGCGCGAGACGCTGCGGTTCACGTTTCAGACTGATCGCGACGATCCGTGGATTCACATTGCGCCGGGCGATCGGGCCGCCGTCGTCTACGGCATGCGCGGTGAGAAGCGCGACGGACTGCTCTTCGTCGTGAATCGTTCGTCGGCCGAGCGGTTCATCATCGGCAAGCCCGGTGATCGATCGAAGTACTGGTCGGTGATCATCGGATTCGGCGTCGCCATTGTGGGGGGAGTCGTCGCGGGCGCGATATCGGCGCCCGCGCTCGTCGTTGTAGCGGTCGCTGCCCTCTCCGGTCTGGTGTGCGCCAAGATCATGGCCCGCGTGCTGAAGCCAAAGCATGTGTTGCAGCCGGAGGAACTTCTTGTGCTGCGCGCGCGACAGCAACTCCTCGCTGAGAAGCGCACCATCATGCAGCTCCGCAGCGAAGTGGCGGTCGAGATCGACGCGCGCGTGACGCTCAAGCGCCGCCTCGGCGATCTCCGATCGCGCATGTCCGCCGTGCAGCTGGAGGCCTACGCTACCAGGATCGCGGCCACCGACCGCGCATTGCAGTCACTCGATGCGCAACTCGACGTCGACAGGCAGTTGGTGCGGGAATACGATCGCACGCTCGAGATCATCGACATCGAGTACGACTCCAGCGTGGCGGCCGACGAGATTTCGAGCGAGGGCAGCACGGTCATGCAGGATCGCCTGGCCGAACTGCGATCCGCCGAAGAACGCCGAGCCGAGACCACGCGCCAGCTCTCGGCGAATGCCGAGGTCGAGGAGCTGCTGCGCGGCCACTCGGCCTGATCACGAGCCTGGTTGTGGGGCGTCAGGGCGCGTGCATGGCCGGCAGTGAAATCCGCACGGTCGTGCCGTGTCCCACCTTGCTCGACACCTGGATGACCCCACGATGCTGCTGCACGAGCCGACAGGTCATGGCGAGCCCGAGGCCGGTGCCCTTCCCGCTGGACTTGGTGGTGAAAAACGGCTCGAACATGCGCCGCCTCGTTACCTCATCGAGGCCGATGCCAGTGTCGGTCACGCTGAGCGTCACGTACTCACCGGGTACGATTGACTCGCCGCACGCGCCCTGGCCCTCGTGCAGCCAGTCCCGGCGAACGGAGACCTGAACCGATCCACCGTTGGGCATGGCGTCTCGCGCGTTCGTGGCGAGGTTCATGACGATTTGCTCGATGGCTCCGGCATCGGCCATCACGGCGAGTTGTGCATCAGCGCAGTCCACGGCAACGTCGATTGGTTCGGGAAGCAGCCGGCGAAGCGTCCGCGACAGATCCTTGGCGAGTGCGCCGAGTGCCACGGGCGCGAGCTCGACGGGTTGCTGGCGTGCAAAACGCAGAAGCCGCCTCACCATTTCCGAACCGCGCTGCGCGGCTTCAATGACATCGTGCAGTTCTTCCGGAACGGTGCTCTGAAGCGTGTACGAACCGGCGAGCACGTGGGCGTTCGCGAGAATGACAGTGAGCAGGTTGTTGAAGTCGTGCGCAATGCCCCCGGTAAACTGGCCCAGCGACTCCAACTGAAGCGACTGGTGTGTGCGTGGTTCACGTTCCGAGCGAATGCCGGCGCCCCGGACGATGCCATGGAGTCGCCCGTCGGGCAGCCGCGTCGCGCTTACCTCAACGAGTGTCGCGGTGCCGTCCTTGCGGCGTAGTGGCCGCTCCACGAGCAAGGGCCCGCCATTCTGTAGCAGCACGAGATGCTCCGCTGCCAGCTCCTGTTGTGATTCGAGATACAGGTCGTGCAACGACAGTGCTTGCAGCTCGGGCACAGTGTAACCGGTCAGGCGACACGCCATCCCATTGGCTCCAAGAACCTTCCCGTCAACATCAGCGGTGATGATCGCGTCCGCGGCATCTTCGAACAGTTGGCGAAACGATGCCTCGCTCGCGCGCAATGCTGTCTCCATGCGGCGCTGGACGGTGACGTCGTTGGCGACGACCAGGCAGCGCTCGCGACCTTCCACCACGATGGATGTCGCGGTGACATCCACGTCGATGAGACTGCCGTCCTTGCGACGATGTCGCGTGACTTCCAGCAGTCCGCCCGCCTTCAACGTCGATGATCCGTGCGTCGCGAGGATGTCGTCGCTGCGGCGCGCCAGGAATTCATCGCGGGTGTAGCCGTACTGCACGTTCGCGGCCGAGTTCACGTCCATCACGCGGTGCGTCTTGGCATCCACCAGCAGCATGGGTGTGGGGGCCAGCTCGAAGAGATGACGCTGCGCCCGCGAATCAGGGTCGTCGTCATTGGACGTACGGGACTCAACAGCGGTCATGACCGTTCCATGTCGGAGGTGACGCCATGGTCGAACCGCATTCGGCCGCAAAGTTCAATGACCTGCTCGAATTCCGTTGATTTGTCGAAGAAATAGTCTGCTCCGGCCGCGAGACAGCGCGTCCGGTATTGTGACTGCGCATAGTTGGTCAGAATGATGATGATCATTGATGGATAGAGGTGCCGGATCGAACCGAGCACCTCCATGCCCGTACCCGCGGCGAGCTGGATGTCCAGCGTCATCACGTCGGGTCGCGTGATGGCGACTCCCTGGACTGCCTCGTCGAACGTGGCAGCCTCGCCCACGATGGCCATGTGCGGAAGTTCCGAGAGCTGCCGGACCAGTTCCCCTCGCAGGGCTTCCGAGTCATCGACGACGAATAGTTTCATGGAAGAACATTACGGCACCCGAGACGACGGTTGTCGTCGGCGCGAATCCCGGAAGGGTGTAGGATTGCGCCTACACGATCAGGCGTTCATCCATCCAGTGGCTGCGATGTCGGCAGCGCTACTCGTCCACGAGATGGTGTTGCAGGACGTATCGCACCAGTTCCGCATTGGACTTCGCGCCGAATTTCTCGAGGACCCGGGCGCGGTAGGTGCTGGCCGTCTTGGGGCTGATGCCGAGCGTACCTGCCAGTTCCTTCATGCTGCGGCCAGCCCCGATACCCTTCAGCACCGCAAATTCGCGATCGGAGAGTTGCTCGTGCATGGGCCTGTCGCTGGCGGCGCCGAGGCCCGCTGCAAGTCGTTCGGCGAGGGATGGGGTGACGTACATGCCTCCGAGCATCACCTTGCGCACCGCCGCAACGAGGAATTCAGGGGATCGGTCCTTCGTCAGATAGCCAAGCGCCCCACTCTTGAGCGCGCGCGTGGCGTACTGCTCCTCCGAGTACATGCTCAGCACAATCACGCGAACGCGTGGATGATCGAGTTTCAGTTGCTTCAGTACTGGTACAAGCCCGGGGCCGGGCATCGCGACATCGAGGACCAGTACGTCCACGGCGGAAGCGTGAAGGAACGCAAACAGTTCCGCTGCCGTCCCCGCTTCTCCCACGACGGCAATGTCACTCTGTTCGCCCAGCAGGTTGGCAAGGCTGTGTCGCAGCATTGCATGGTCGTCGGCGAGCGCAACGCGAATCATGTGATCATTTCGCATTCGTCGTAGAGTGGGAGCCGAATCGACACCGTCGTCCTCGTGCCGGACTGCGAGCGCACCGCGAGCACGGCCCCTACCGCGGACGCTCGCTCGCGCATGCCCAGCAACCCGAGCGTACTCAAATCCGCTTCGGCCGACTGGTCAAAGCCGATTCCGTCGTCGCTGACCTCCATGAGCACCACGTCGCCGGCTCGCGCGAGTCGTACCGTAACGTTGTGTGCAGCACTGTGCCGCACGATGTTCGTGAACGCCTCCTGCGAGATGGCGTAGAGGGCCCGTGCCGCCTCGACCGGAAGTTCCTGGTCGTGAAGATCCATGGTGCACACGATGCCCGTGCGATCCGCAAAGCGCTGTCCGGCCCACTCGAGCGCCGCCGCGAGTCCCAGATCCTCCAGGAGCGGTGGGCGCAGCTCGGCGGAGATCTGGCGCGTCGCGTGGATGCTTGCGTCGACGTCGGCACCCAGGAGTCGAACCTGGTCGAGCACCGTGGGGTCGCCTGCCGCCATCCTGGTGATAACGCGCGAGAGGCCGAGCTTGAGCATCGTCAGCGACTGGCCCAGTCGATCGTGCAGTTCGCGCGAGAGATGCGCCTGCTCTTCCTCGCGAACCACCTGCAAGCGTTGCGAGAGACGTCGGAGCTGGTCTGCGGATTCCAGCAGGATGCGTTCCGCTTCGCGTTGCTCGGTGACGTCGTGCCAGCTGGCGACGACCGCCCCGAAGGCGGGATCGTCAAAACGATTCACGCCAATCCCTTCGATGGTTCTCCAGCTGCCGTCCTTGTGCCGCGCGCGAAACGCGGCCGGCGCGGACTCCCCTGGTTTGGCGAGTACACCCAGAAATCGCGCACGGGACTGGGCGACATCGTCGGGATGTACGAACGACAGCACCGAGCGTCCTACCACCTCATCCGGCTCGAAGCCAAGCACGCGACGCACGGACGGGCTTGCCCACGTCAGCTCTCCGTCGGCGTTCAGCATGAGGACAACATCCGCGCCTTGCTCCACCAGCACCCGAAAACGCTCCTCGCTCAGGTTGAGTGCCGCCTCCGCGCGCTTTCGTTCCGTGATGTCCGAGAAGAAGATGGAGATGCCCGTCTTCGACGGGAAAATCCGATCCTCGTACCAGCGATCGTGCGGCTCGTAGTAGTCCTCGAACTGAATCGGCTTCTGTTCGCGCATGACCTGCTCGCACGCCTGCTGGAGCGGGCGACTGATGGTGTCGGCGAACTCGGCCCAGATGTTCTTGCCAAGCAGGTCTTCCGGACGACGGCCGAAGGTGGACGCCGCTTTTTCGTTCACCCACGTGTAGCGTCCGTCGGCGTCGAGCGCGATGAAGGCATCCGTGACACGCTCGAGAATGGCCGCGCGCTCTTCCTCGAGACGCAGCCGTTCAGTGACGTCCCGTACCATGCCCTGAAGCCTGCCGTCCGGTAGCGCCTTGGAGATGATCTCTCCCCAGAACAACGAGCTGTCCTTGCGACGGAACCGCCGTGTGGAAACCACGCGCAGTCCGGATTGCACGCCGGCAATGGTCCCCATCAACAACGGGATGTCCTCGGGCAGCACAAGGTCGGGTGAGCTCAACTCCAGCATCTCGTCGCGTGAATAGCCCATGAGCGCGCAGGCGCTGTCGTTCACTTCGAGGAGTCGAAAGCTTTGCCCGTCGGTGATGATCACACCATCTCCCGCCTGCTCAACGAGCATGCGATACACATCCACACTTTCCCGCAATGCCCGCCGCTCCTCATCCATCTCGCGCGCTTGCCCTGACGTCTGCTGGTCGAAGAGCAACTGCGCCGATCGTGCGCGTTCGCCTTCGCGTTGCCGCTCCACCTCCGCAACGATGCGGCGCCGCAACGTCTGAATGACCGCACACTGCTCGTTGCTCGGCTGCCGCGGCTCATTCGCGATGATGCACAGCGAGCCGAGTCGCGCTCCATCCATCGAGACAAGGTTCGCATTCAGGCAGAAGCGAGCGTGAGGCGGCCGGGCAACGAGCGGATGGTGGGCGAAGCGGTCGTCAGCGAGCGCGTCGACAATGATGAGCAGTTCTCGTTCGTCCGTGCCGGCTAACGCGACAAAGTGAAGCGCGTGAACGGGAATGTCTGCGTCGAGCCCCGTGCGCGCCGCGAACCATTCGCGGTCATTGTCAACCAGAACGATGGCCGCCGCGGTGGCCCCGCATGCGAGTCGACCCAGCTCGGCGAAGTCTTCAAACACATGAATGTCGGACGCGTCGCGAAGCTCATAGCCTCCCGGCGCGCCCAGGTACTGTTCGTCCGCTGGTGGGACGGCAGCGGGCTTCATCGTTCGTTGGTCCGTGGACACACCCGGTAGGATGCGGTGGTGCTCAAAGGGTGTCGAGGGGGAGGGGCCGATTTCGCGCGGGTCAGCCCTCCTCGACTGAAACATCCGCGACGTACCGCTCTTCCCGGACTATCCTGAAACCCCGCGCGATGTAGTTGGGCAGCGCGTGAGGCGCGTCGAGGGTGCATGTATTGAGGATGACACGATGGGCACCCAACGCGAAGGATTCCCGTACGGCGCGCGTGAGCATCCATCCTCCCAGGCCGCGGCCCATCACCTGCGGCGCCAACCCGAAGTACATCACCTCAACGTCGCCCTCGGGATGGACCTTTAGCTCGAAGAATCCAGCAGGCACACCGGCCACCTGCAATACCCAGACATGGATGGCGGGTGCTGCGAGGTGCGAGCGAAGTTCGTCATCGTTCCATTTGAGCCGATCGCGCCAGAACCATTGCTCCCCGACCAACCGATAGAGGTCGCGGTAGCGCTCGGGCGAGATCTGGCCCACGCGCTCGAGTCGAGCATCGTCGGGCGTCCGCGCGGATGCGACCAGTGCGTGGAGCGATGGCAGTTCGAGGTAAGTCCTGATGACCTCCACGCGGGTTGCCGGGTCGAAAACCATGCCGTGCGCGCTAACGATGCAGTTTCATGCGATGGCGCGCAGCCTTGGCGCGGTTGCCGCAGGTTGCCATGTCGCACCACCGCCGCCGTCCATTTTTCGTCTCGTCCTGAAAAACCCGTGCACAACGCGGATCGGCACAGCGACGCACCCGGGCCAGCTCGCCGAGGATGAGCGCGTCCGCGGCACTCTCCACCACCGGGATGAGCAGGCCGGCAAACGCGTCTCCAACAGGCACGAACGCGCGTTCAAATCGTCCGTCCTCCCGGAGTTCCACCCGCCGGGTTCCAGCACTTCGTCCGAGCACGCGGTTGATCTCGCCGAGTGCGTCCGAACGAATGTCGCGCGAGGCAATGCCGCGTTCAGCGAGCGAACGAAACACCGCTCGAACGCGCCTGGCATCGCCGAGCACGGCGAGGGCGCCGGCTGGCTGTTGCTGCGCGCGCCGCCGCATGGTGCTCGCGCGTTCGGGGTCCAGCAACTGCGCGACCTCCAGCCATCGCACGAACCGCTCGAAATCGTGGAGAGCGTCCTTGCCCCGCACGGCGTGATCGGAGTTCACGAAATCCAGCCACAGGCGTTCAGCGACGAACGGGAACGGTTGCCGTTCGCGCGCGTCGTTGGGAACGAGGGGAGAGCTGAGCTCGAGCGGTGGGGACATTTGCCTAGCATATCTTGCGGTACGTACAGCGGCAACCGCGCCACCGGCTGTCGTCCGCAACATACGTTTCGCACCGACCTCGACCGGAGAGATTGCGCATGTCCGTTGCCCTCGTTTCACTGCGACGCGTAGCCGTGGGATCCCTCAACCCCGTAAAAGTCGGCGCGGTGCGCGAGACGATCGCTCGCCTCGCTCCCGGTGCGCGAGTGGACGGCATTGCCGTGCCCAGTGGCGTGCCCGACCAACCGTGGGGCGACGACGAGACCATTCGGGGCGCGGTCACTCGTGCGCGCGCGGCCCGTGAAGCCCTCGACGCCGACTGGGGCATTGGCATCGAGGGCGGTGTGGTAGCGTCGGGCGATGGCACAGTCCGCACGAATGCGTGGGCCGCGGTGGTCTCGCGGGACGGGCGCGTCGGCGTTGGCGGATCGTTATCGCTCGAACTGCCACCTCGTGTCGCGGACCTGGTGCGGAGCGGCATGGAGTTGGGCCACGCGATGGATGCGACCACCGGCGAGCAGAACGTGAAGCAGGGGGTGGGTGCCGTGGGAATTCTCACGCACGGATTGGTAACCAGGCAAGGAGCCTACGAAACACTGGTCGCGTACGCGCTGGTTCCGCTGTTGGCGGAGCAGTAACGAAACACCAGCGGCGGCCTCGCGCGCGCACAGTGTAACAGTGTGTGTTCGACGGGACGGAGCCTTACTCCTTGACGGCCGTCATGCGAAGCGACGGTAGACCGGTCTGCCGGGAGTGGCGGCGCTGGAGTCGCTGGAGGCCATCGTACGCGGCGTACTTGTAGGCATCCGTGAGCGACGGAAAGTTGAACGCGGCCTGGATGAAGTAATCGAGCGTGCCGCCGAAGGCGATGACGGTCATGCCAACGTGAATCAGCTCGCACGCATTTTCGCCCACGATCGTCACGCCGAGAAGTCGCTGATTCTCTGGATGGAACACGACTTTCACGAAGCCGTCCGTGTCACCCAGGATCTGGCCGCGCGGATTGAGGCGATAGCTGGCGCGGCCGATTTCATACGGCACACCGCGCGCATGCAGGGCGTCCTCACTTTCACCCACCGTCGCGACTTCGGGAATCGTCCATACACCATACGGCATCACGCCGGAGACTTCGCGCTTGTACTTCAGGTCGAACGCATGACACACCGCCACACGTGCCTGCTCGATGGAAGCCGAGGCCAGCGCGGGGAAGCCGATCACGTCGCCCGCCGCATAGATGTGCGGGATGGCGGTGCGATAGTGCGAGTCCACCTGGATGAAACCTCTGTCGTTCACGCGCACCCCAACATCGGACACGCCAAGCGGCGCGGAGTTGCCAATGCGGCCCGTACTCACAAGGACGCAGTCGGCGTGAAGGACCATGTCATCGGAGAGGGTGACTCGCGCGCGTCCGTCCTCAACGGCCACGTCACGCACCTCCACGTTGCCATGCACCGTGATGCCCAGCCGTGCCGTCATCGACTGGCGCAACGCATCGCTGACGTCGCTATCCATGTGCGCGAGCAAACGACCTCGCGCGTTGATCACCGTGACGCGCACCCCAAGCGCCGCAAAGATGCAGGCGTACTCGCAGCCGACCACGCCGCCGCCCACCACCACCATCGTCTCCGGAATGCGCTGGAGCGTAAGGAGGGAATCACTGTCCACCACCACTTCGCCGTCGACGTCGTACCCGATTGGCGGCATCGGTGTGGACCCGGTGGCCACGAGGATGACGTCGCCGGACACGTGACGAGTGGGCAGTCCGTATCGCGCGACCTCCACGGTGCGCGAATCGATGAACTGTGCCGCCCCCTGCATGGTGACAATGCCGTGCTTGTCGATGTTGTCCGCGATGAGCGCCCACTGCGTCTCGATGACCGCACGCTCGCGATGCATGAAATCGCTGATGGTGATGTCCTGCTTCACCCGCAGGTCCACGCCGTACAGCCCTCGCTGTCGCAGTCCCGAAAAATACAGCGCCGTTTCGCGAAGCGTCTTGCTCGGGATGGTGCCTGTGTTCACGGCCGCGCCGCCGGGCTTGGGCGCGCGTTCGATGAGGCAGACGCGCTTGCCGAAGTACGCGGCTTGCGCCGCGCCCTTCTCCCCGGCGGGTCCCGATCCAATGACGACCAGGTCGAAGTGTTCCGAAGCGCTCACGGCGTAGGGACAGGGAGGAGGGGTCGGGGCGGCCCGGTCAAGTTAGGATCGGCACAGGCCGCCGGAAAGAGCGCCCGGCTCACCTCGCCGAGAAGGTAGAGCGCCAACGCGCCGTAGCGCCAGCGTTGGCCGTTGGCGTGTTCCGGCGGCACGCCCCTGCGCTAGATTTCACGACATGGTAGCCCCGCGCCCCGACGAGCCCGCGACGTACTTTCGCAAGGGCTTTGGCCTCAAGGCCGATGTGAAGGACAATCTCTCCACCGACTACAACGGTCGGCTCGTGGACGTGCTTCGCGACCAGGACTACACGTTGGTCGTGGACGACGTCACCATTCGCCTCGCCAGGGAATTCGGCTTCTGCTATGGCGTGGAGCGGGCGGTGGAGTACGCCTACCAGACGCGCCGCAAGTTTCCTGAGCGGCGATTGCTGCTGGTGGGAGAGATCATCCACAACCCGCACGTGAACGCCAAGTTGCGCGGGATGGGTATCGATATCCTGAAGCCGTCGCCGGACGGCATCTTCGATTTCAGCACCATCGTGCCCAACGACGTGGTCATCCTCCCGGCATTCGGTGTGACCATCGCGGATTTCGAGTCGCTTCGTGCCACGGGTGCCGTACTCGTGGACACCACCTGCGGATCCGTGTTGAATGTCTGGAAGCGAGTGGAGAGCTATGCGCGGGATGGCTACACGGCGCTCATTCATGGCAAGCACTATCACGAGGAAACGCGCGCCACGGCGTCGCAGGTGATGAAGCATCCCGAGGGGCGGTACCTCGTCGTGCGGCACATGGAAGAAGCGCGCGCCGTCTGCGACTACATCGAAGGCCGCGGCACACGCGACGCATTCATGGCGCAATTCGCGAAGGCCATCTCCCCCGGCTTCGATCCCGATCTGCACCTGAAGAGAATTGGCGTGGCAAACCAGACCACCATGCTCGCGAAGGAATCGCTGGCCATCGGCGAGGAAGTGGGTCAGGCCATTGCGCGTGCTCGCGGCGCCGATGCGCGCATCGCCGACTTCCGGACCTTCGATACGATCTGCAGCGCGACGCAGGAACGACAGGATGCGGTGATCGCGTTGCTCGACGAACCGCTCGACGCGATGATCGTGGTGGGCGGATTCAACTCGAGCAACACCATCTCGCTCGCTGCGCTCTGTGCCGAACGAGTGCCCACGTATCACATCGAAGACGCGGCGGGCATCCACCCGGAATCCGGCGACGTGCACTTTCGCGTAGCGGGTGTGCATCACGCCGAAGAAACGCGAACTGGCTGGATGCCCGCCGCCGGGCCCGTGCACATTGGCATCACTGCCGGCGCGAGCACGCCAAACAACAAGATCGGCGAAACCGTGGCGCGCATCCTCGCGACGCGTGGACTGGTATTCGACCCGGCCTGACGATGCTCGCCTATTTCACGCAGTACGTCGCGCTCGGCGACTCGATGTCCATCGATCTCTATCCGGCGCTCGACGTGGGAGAGACCGACGTGGCCGTCGCGCTGGAACGGCACCCCGGCGCCGGCAACGTCGCACCGCTGGGTGCCGCGTCACTCTTCTATCAGAACGATGACGCGCGGTGGCCGGAGGATCAGGGAGAGGATCTCGTCACGCGCTATGCCGGCATCACGTTCCAGAACATGGCATCGGATGGTGCCACCATTGGCGATGTGTTCGGCGAACAGTTGACGCAGCTGGACGAAAGTGAAGAGAGCACGCTCATCACACTCACCGTGGGTGGGAACGACCTGCTCAGCGCCTTCTCCAACAAGCCGCGCGCCGGTCTGCTCGAAGCCATCGCGCGCGATGTCGAGGAGGCGTACGACTTCCTCGTCGACGCCGTTCGGCGCGTTCGACCCAATGCCGTCATCCTCCTGACAACGATCTACGATCCGTCCGACCGCACGGGCCGGATTCCCGGCGTGCTCGAGGACGTCGGCATGCTGCCGCTACCGATACTCGATGGAATGAACGCGCACATCCGGACCTTGTGCGACGGTACGCCGCAGGCCGTGCTGGCCGATGCGTATCTCCATTTTCTCGGTCACGGCGCGAGTGTATTGGAGGAGGATCGCTGGTACTGGCGTCGCTCGTTGATCGAACCCAACGCGGTTGGAGCACACGAGATTCGGCGAACCTGGCGTGACGCGCTCGACGCAGCGGACCTCGACGCGTGATCGTCGGCGTCCTGCTGGCGGCAGGGCGGGGCCGGCGCTTCGGAGCAGACAAGCTCGCCGCCAAGCTCCAGGGACGGGCAGTGATTCGCTGGAGTGCCGAGGCATTGGCCCGTCACGTGGAGCGCCTGTACGTCGTGGTGCCGTTGGGAACCAACACGGCCATGCGCGCGCTATCGAAGCTCGATCCGTGTTTCGTGGAGAACTGGGCTCGGGATGAAGGTATGGCCAGCTCGATTCGGGCCGGCGTGGAGGCCATGCCCGATGATGTCGAGGCCATCGTGTTGGCACTGGCGGATCAGCCCCTCGTCTCGCCGGACACCGTGCGAGCCCTGATCGACCGATGGCATCGGGGCGACGTGGCGGCGGTCGCGCCGGCCTATCGCAACGGGCGCGGGCACCCCGTGCTCTTTGGCCGGGAGTGCTTCGCCGCGCTGGCGGCCCTGCATGGAGATGTGGGCGCACGTGGAGTCCTCGAGGCGCTTGGCAACCGGCTCGCCTTGATCGAGGTGGACGCCGACGTGCCGCTGGACGTCGACACCCCCGATGACCTGCACGAAATCGTCGGCACACTGTCCAACGAGTAGGGTAACGAGGTACGGCGTGTGCGTGGCACGGTGGAGAAGGGAGGGATACTCCTGAATCCGCCTGTCGGGTCCGTCACCTGTATTGCGTTCTTAAGAGAATGCGCAACGGCCGTTGAACGAAACTGCCCGTAGCCGCCGACTTGCTCGGCGATGGCCGCGCAGCGAATATCGACAACCCTTCACCAGAGTCGATCACCATGAATCGTGCACTCGGTAGCCTGTCGTTCCTGCTCCTCGCGGCCGCCCCGCTGGCGGCCCAGCAGGCAATGAAAGATCACGATCCCGACAAGAAGATCGCCGGAGGCGGACTCCCTGCCGGATGGATGGGGCGCACGGATGGCGCGGACAGCAAGATCACTGATGTGAAATTCGTTCCCATGGGCGACGGATACCACGTCACGTCGGGGCCCGCTGCCATCTACTGGACGGACAAGACGAAGGTGAGCGGTGCCTTTGCGATGACCGTGACGCTCAAGCAGACCAAGGCGCCGGCGCACCCGGAGGCGTACGGAGTCTTCTTCACAGGGGACAAGCTCACCACGCCGGAACAGACGTACTACTACCTGCTCGTGCGCGGCGACGGCAGCTTCGCGTTGAATCATCGCGCCGCCGCCGAAGTGCATCACGTCATTCCGTGGACGCCGAACGAAGCGGTGCACAAGGCCGATGCAAGTGGCGTGTCGAGCAACACGTTGATGGTGGACGCAACGAAACCCGATTCGATTCGGCTCAAGGTCAATGGTGTGCAAGTCGCCGCACTCGCGGGCGGCAAGACATACAGCTTTGATGGCGTGGCCGGAGTACGAGTGAATCACAACCTCGACGTGGACGTGAGCGCGATCAAGATCACGCACTGACGCAATTTCGTTCAACAGCGCGGCGCCCGAACGCACACCGCGTCCGGGCGCCGCGTCGCGTTCACGTGTGTCGTGGCCTAGATTCGACAGCGCGCGCTTGCAAGACGGCAGTATGTATACAATGTTGTATGCCGTCAGCGCCCCCGCGACCACCACCCGACATGATTGCCCACATCGTCAGCGCCCTGCTCGTCCTCGCCGCACCCGCGCGTGCCTCCGTGCCTCGGCCCACGCCGCGCGTCACGCAAACCGTCTACAGCGGTCGCGCCAACCAACTGAAGGTCAAGCTGCCCAGGCTGGAGGAGACCGGCCACGTCGTGGACGGACAACTGGACGAACCGCAGTGGGCCCAGGCCGCCCTCCTTACGGGATTCAGCCAGTTCTCGCCAAACGATGGCATCGCCGCGGATGATTCCACCGAGGTCTTCGTCTGGTATTCCGCCACGGCCATTCACTTCGGCATCCACGCCTACGAGAAGCATGGCGCGCCGCGCGCCACACTGGCCGACCGCGACAAGATCGGCGCCGATGATGGCGTGCAGATCCTGCTCGGAACGTTCAACGACGGCCGTCAGGCATCGGTGTTCGCGGTCAATCCGTTTGGCGTCCAGGCGGACGGCACCATCCTCGAGTCCAATCAGAGCCGCAGCTCCGGCTTTGCCGGCGCTACCCTCGCGCGTGACCCCGCCGACCTGAGCGCTGACTTCGTCTTCCAGTCCAAGGGCAGGATCACGGCAGACGGATACGTCGTGGAAGTGCGCATTCCGTTCAAGAGCCTGAAGTACCAGTCCGCCGACGTGCAGTCATGGGGCATCAACATCGTCCGTGAAGTGCAGCACTCGGGCCGCGAGGACAGCTGGGTCCCGGCGCGCCGCGCCGGCCTGTCGTTTCTCTCGCAATCCGGTTCGCTGGATGGCCTGACGGACTTGCGCCGAGGGCTCGTGGTGGATGTGAATCCCGAGCTGACACAGCGCACGCAGGGCATCGCACCCGCCCCCGCGTCACGCGCGAGTTGGAGCTACGACCGTGGCCGTCCTGAATTCGGCGGCAATGCACGGTGGGGCCTCACCAACAACCTCACCCTCAACGCGACTGCCAATCCGGACTTCTCGCAGGTGGAATCGGATGCCGGGCAACTCGTCTTCGATCCGCGCCAATCGTTGTTCTTCAATGAGAAGCGTCCGTTCTTCCTCGAAGGCACCGAACAGTTTTCCACGCCGCACTCGCTGATCTATACGCGACGCATCGTACAGCCGGTGGGAGCCATCAAGCTCACGGGCAAGGTGTCCGGCACCAACATCGCATTCCTGAGCGCGGTGGATGACGACGCCGGTTCCACCTCCCGCGTGGATCACCCGGTCTACAACCTCCTTCGGGTTCAGCGCGACATCGGCGCGTCGTCAAAGCTCGGGTTTGCGTACACGGACCGTGTGGAGTCGGGGAACTACAACCGCGTGGCCAACGTGGACGGCAGTTATCTCTTCGGCGACATCTACAGCTTTCAAGGGCAATACGCGCAGAGTTTCACCAAGACGGGAACGAGCGTCACCAACGCGCCGCTCTGGCACGCAGGCATCAACCGGAACGGAAAGCATCTCGCGCTATCCTACAGCCTGGATGGGGTGCACGAGGACTTCGTCACGCAGAGCGGCTATGTGAGCCGGCGCGGGCTCGTCACGGGAGGCCTGGATCAGCGATACACCGTGTTTGGTGCGCCCGGGGCTCTCGTCGAGGCATTGACGTTCAATCCAGGGTATTTCGCGAATTGGCGCTACCAGAGTTTCGTGCACTCGGACGATGCCATCGAGAAGAAGCTGCACTTCAATCTCAACGCGACACTCCGCGGCGGCTGGAACACCGGCATCGGCTACTTCGTCGAGACGTTCGGCTTCGACCCCGCCCTCTACGCCAACTATGCGGTGCAGGGCGCAGGAGGCCAGGCGCTCAAGTTCACGGGAACGCCACGCATTCCCAACAGTGAAGCGTATCTGTCGGTCAACACGCCAACGGGCGCAAAGGTTTCGGCCAGCATGTTCTACCTGTGGGGCCACGACGAGAATTTTTTCGAGTGGGCGTCGTCCAACATCATCATCGCGACGTATGGCCTGACCGTGCTTCCCACGGACAAGCTCCGCATGAACGCGACCTACAACATCCAGAGCTACAACCGCCGGTCCGATGGCAGCATCGTGGGGAACAACCGCATCCCGCGGTTGAAGGTGGAGTATCAGCTCGCGCGTCCGGTGTTCGTCCGGCTCGTGGGCGAATACGATTCCTTCTATACGGACAAGCTGCGGGACGAAGGACGCACCGGCCTGCCCTTGCTCGTGGACGGCCAACCAACCACGGCGCGGCAGTCCACCACCTTTCGCGGAGACTTCCTCTTTTCGTACCAACCCAACCCGGGCACCGTGGTGTTCCTGGGATATGGTGCGGGCTATGCAGACACACGCACAGCGTCGCAGCCGTTCGAGTTTCCCTCGAGCCTTGGTTTCAAGGGCTACAACCGGAGCGACGACGCCTTCTTCGTGAAGGCGAGCTATCTCTTCCGACTCTAGCCCGAAGCCCGTTGCTTGCTCGTCCTCCGTGTTCCTCAGTGGCCTCTTTGGTAACGGCGGTTTGTTTCCTGAACGGTATTGACCCTAGCCCAGACATCCATGACCGAGCCGTCGCGCGACGCTGCGCCCCCCGCTGAGCAGTCCCTGCGGCGAGCACTCGGTCTCCGCGACCTGGTGCTGTTCAATCTCGTGGCGGTGGTGGGGCTTCGATGGCTCGCAACGGCCGCGAAAGCGGGGCCCAGTGCGCTTGCACTCTGGATGCTGGCGGGATTGCTGTTCTTCGTGCCGCAAGGATTGGTGGTGACCGAGCTGGCGTCGCGCTTTCCGGAAGAAGGTGGCATCTACCAGTGGACAAAGCGCGCCCTCGGCGAGCGGCACGGGTATGTCTGCGGCTGGTGCTACTGGATCAACAACGTGCTGTACTACCCCAACCTGCTGATCTCCACCGCCGTCATCGCCACGTACGTCATTGGCAAGGGAGACGGCCCGCTCGCGAACAACTGGACGTACGTGCTGTCCGCGACGCTCGTCTGCCTGTGGCTCGCCGTGTTGATCAACATCGTTGGCGTCGGCACCGGCAAGTGGTTACAGAATGCCGGCGGCTTAGGCACGTACCTTCCCGGCGTGGTGCTGATCGTCCTGGGAGCCGTGGCCATGCTCACGGGACATCCGTCAGCAAATCCGATGACGGCACAGAATGTCGTGCCCGACCTGGGACACCTCTCGGGGCTGAACCTCTGGGCGTCCATCGCGTTTGCCTTTGCGGGGCTCGAATTGTCGAGTGCCATGGGCGGCGAGGTCCGGGATCCACGACGAACGCTGCCTCGCGCCATCCTCATCGCGGCGCCGCTCATCGCGCTCGTCTACATCCTGGGTACGGGCGCACTCCTGTGGCTCGTGCCGGCCGGTGACATCAACATCGTCTCGGGATTTCTCCAGGCGACGAGTGTGGGCGCACGGATGCTCAGCCCCGCACTGTGGTGGTTGGCGCCCGCATGCGCCCTGGCGTACACCGTTGGCAATATTGGCGGCGTTGGCGCGTGGCTCACCGCACCCGCGCGTGTTGCGTTCGCCATCGGACTCGATCGCTATTTTCCGCCAGCGTTCGGACGCGTGCATCCCAAGTGGAAGACACCGTATGTCGCGATCCTCGTGCAAGCCGTACTCGCCACGGTGTTCCTCCTCGTGAGCCTGCTCGGCAAGGGCACCACGGTGGAAAAGGCATACCTGATCATTCTCGATACCCAGCTGTTGATCTACTTTATTCCCTATGTGTATCTGTTCATCTCGTTCCTGATCCACCGGCGCACAGAAGCGCCCGCGGACACGGTGCGAGTGCCGGGTGGAAAGGCGGTGGCGCGGCTGGTCGGTGTGAGCGGATTGCTCGTCACGCTCTTCGCCATGGGCGTTGCAATGGTGCCGCCTGGCGATGAAGCGCAGCCCTGGCTGTTCGAACTGAAAGTGATTGGCGGAGCAATGGGGTTCATCCTGCTCGGTGCCATGGTGTACTGGCGCGCCAGTCGCGGGGCGAGGGCGGTGGTCGCATAGTCCACGCTGGTCGAGCTTTCATTGCCTCCGCGAACGTCACACCGACGCGTTCAACAGGGCAATCATTTGCCGCGCGTTCGTGGCTCCGTAGTTTCGGTAACAATTGTTGAAGAGCACAATTGTTCGTCTGGCTTCCTGCGCCGCGTACTCGATGACCGGCATCAACTCCTCCAGCTCCTTGGGCGAATAGAGGTAGCGATACCGCTCCACGGTGGGCACGTTCGGAGCCTCCCACGTGGCTGATCGCCGGCCGTGGAACCGGATCATGGCGAGTTCTGGCGTGGTGACCGCGGGCACTACAGGCACACTGCTCTCCAGTCCCTGCGGTCCATCCACCACCACATGCGTGAGGCCCAGGTCCCTCAGCATATCGAGGGTCCACTGCGTGGACGTCGTACTCGCGAACCACATGTGATTTCGCAGCTCTACCGTGGCCGGTATACCCTCCAGGCGCACGGCAGCATCCGCAAGCAGGCCCTTGTTCGCCGGCGACGGAATGAACCACCGCGGATACTGCATGAGAATCCCGCCGAGTTTTCCCGCGTCGCGCAACGGCGACAGTGCATCGATGAAGTGTGCCCACACCGCGTCCAGCAGTTCCGGCGGCAGATCCTTGGCGTAGAGCTTCACTTTCTTGGCGACGTTAGCGGGAAGGTGCATCACGAGCCCTTCGGGCAGTCGCTTCACCTCGGTCGGCTGGCCGGTCATGAGGGCATGCGCCTTCACATGAAACACGAAGCCCGGCGGCGTGCGCTCGGCCCACAGATGCGCGTTGGCCCGATCAGGAAGGGCGTAGTAACTGGAATCCACTTCCACCACCGGAAACTGTTCCGCGTAGTAGCGCAGCCGCGACTCGGCCGTGGAGACGCCACGCGGGTAGAACACCCCGCCACGCACCATTGAGGGATCCGTCCACGATGCGGTGCCAATGCGGATGTCGGCCCCGCCGGAGATGGGGGCGCCAACCAGCTCCTCCGGCGTTGCGGCCAGGGCATCGGACGCACGCGCGCTCGCTACCGCAGATCCGGGATCGTGCGCGGGATCGAGGTCGAGCGCGGCGAGCGGAGGGATGGAGCGAGCGGGCATTGGATAAATGTAGACAAAAACCCTTGAGCTCGAGCATGGAGAGAGAGCCACGAGCGGGAGCATGAGCGTGAGCGTGGAGCTGCCAGCATTGAGCCGATCAGGGCTCGAGCTCGGGCTCGGAGCTCCAGCTCGAGCTCTGATATGCTCAGTGCTGGAGGCTCACGCTCACGCCCGTGCTCCCGCTGACGGCTCACAGCTCGCGCTCATGCTCAGGTTGTTCCGCTATGCCTGAACGAGTAATGCGTCAATTTGACGGGCCGTGTCGCCAATAGCAGGTTACGGAACGCCCCACAGCGCCCCTGCTTTCACGCTCAGCTCCCCCGATGATGATCGTTGCCTTCGCCGCCCTCCTCCTGCTCCAGCAAGCGCAGTTGCCCCAGCAGCCCCCGGTACGAACGCCAGCGTCGCCAGTGACGCGCATCGTGTTGTCGCCGGCGCGGCTTGTGATGGGGGCCAGCGACTCCATGCACCTGATCGCCACGGCGTTCGACGCAGCGGGCAAGAAGATTGATGACGCGCGCCTGCGCTTTCAGGCGGCGCCAGCAAATGCCGGCTCCATCGACACCTCCGGTTGGGTGTACGCGCGTGGCACCGGGAAGGTGACCGGCGCCGTCATCTCCGTACTACCGGGATACAAGCCGTTCGTGCACCGGTTCGAGGTGCAGATGGTGCCCGACGCGCCCGCGACCATGCGCATGAACCTGCTGCCCGCCAAGCTCGTGGTTGGGCAACACGCCCGCGCGGTTGCCGAGGTGTTCACGAAGATCAACGACCGGCGCGATGCCGATCCGATCCGCTGGTCGTCGAGCGCTCCGAACGTGCTCAAGGTGGACGACGATGGCATGCTCGTTGGCCTGGCGCCCGGCAAGGCCACCATCACCGCAACGGATGGCGCCGTTCATGTCGCGGTCACACGCGAGGTGGTGGCGAACACAATTGCCAGTATCGACATAACGCCGCGCAAGCTCACGGCGCGCACCGGTGACGTCGTGCGTTTCGGCGCCACGCCGATGGACGCATCGGGCAAACCGATCGCCGGACTCACCCCGGCGTGGAGCTTCTCGCCCGGCAAGGGACAGATCGATCCTGACGGAGGGTTCGTCGCGTACGAAGCCGGGAGCTATGTCGTCACGGCGAGCTATGGATCGCGGACGAGCGACGCCGTGGTCAAGATCGACGCGCGCGACGTGCGACGTCCCCTGCGTGTGGTTGGCCGCCTGCCGCGGACAGCGTTTCCCACGAGCGAAGTCTGGATCCACCCCAACGGCAAGGTCGCGTACCTCGGCACGCACGGCGGTGGAGACAGGGTCTACACCATCGACATCTCCGATCCCGCTAACCCGGTGATCGCGGACTCCATCCAGGCCAACACGCGCCTGGTGAACGACATGATGACCACCGCCGACGGCAACTACATGGTGTTCACGCGCGAGGGCGCGTCCGATCGGAAGAACGGCATCGTCATCGCGGATACACACGATCCCCTGCATCCAAAGGCTGTGGGAGAATTCACGGACGGTGTCACGGGCGGCGTGCACTCCGCCTTCGTCTACACGCAGCCGAAGTTCGGCACGCACGTGTATCTCACCGCCGACGCCACCGGGATCATGCACGTCATCGACATCAATGATCCCGCCCATCCCAAACAGGTGGGGATGTGGAAGACCCCCGGGTCCGACAACAGCGGCCGGTACATCCACGACATCGATATCCGCGACGGAATCCTCTACGGTTCCTGGTGGAACGACGGCCTCGTGATGCTCGACATCGGCAATGGCATGAAGGGAGGGTCCCCCGCAAATCCGCAGTTCGTGTCGCAGTACAAGTACGACCTGGACAAGCTGTATCGGGATGTCGAGGCCGTGAGCGGCCCTGGCTTTACCCGGGGCACGCATACGGCCTGGCGCCACAAGCAGTACGTCTTCATCGCGGACGAGGTGTACCGCAACGGCACCGTGGCCGGCGCCAAGGACGCGGCATCCTCGCGCATGTACGGCACGCTCCAGGTCATCGACGTCAGCGACATCGAACACCCGAAGGCCGTGGCGTCGTACACGCCGGAGTACGGCGGCGTCCACAATGTGTGGGTGGCCGGCGACACACTGTATCTCGGCGCCTATGACGGTGGTTTTCACGTGTTCGACATCTCGGGCGAACTGCGTGGCGACTTGCGCGCGCAGGGCCGCGAGATCGGCCAGCTCCAGACGGCTGACATGGACGGCAAGACGCAGAACGCCGCCTTCACGTGGGGTGTGGTCGTCAATCCGAAGGACGGTCTGGCCTACGTCAACGACTACAACAACGGCCTGTGGATCGTGAAGGTGGAGCCGAAGCCCTCGCCCGTGCCTTGAGTGCGCGGTGGCGACGATCGCCAGCAGTCAGGGTTGCATCGGGTCCGCGCGGAGCGTCGCGCGGACCTTTTGCTTTGCCTCGGATGACGCCGCTCGCTACCTTGCCGTGCAATGACCGACGATGATCTGACCTCGGGAAGTGCGCTGCCAGCGGCGCAGGACCTGGACACCGCGGCGCCAAAGGGAGAGGAACCGAAGGACCTCGGCTTCGGCTCCATCGTGGGAGGCGCCAACGAACGCCGCCTCATCGAGCGCGACGGAAGCTTCACCGCGCGCCGAGAGGGTTTTGCGCCGCTCTCGTATCTGAATGGCTACCACGCCATGCTCACCATGTCGTGGCCGCGGTTCCTCGGCATCCTGATGCTGGTGTACGTCGGGTTGAACGCGCTGTTTGCCGGGCTGTTCATGCTCTGCGGCCCCGATGCCCTCGCCGGCCTGGGCGTGGACCGGATGGGCGGCACCTTCCTGCGCGCATTCTTCTTCAGCATCGAAACATTCGCCACCATCGGCTACGGCGCCGTCTATCCTGTTGGCGCGGCGGCAAACTGGCTGGTGACCGTCGAATCCATCATCAGCATCCTCGCCATTGCGCTGCTCACGGGACTGGTCTTCGCGCGATTCGCGCGCCCCACAGCGGCGCTCTTGTTCAGCGATGTCGCCGTTGTTGCCCCGTATCAGGGGCGAACGGCTTTCATGTTTCGCATCACCAATGCCCGCAGCAACCAATTGATGGAGCTGGAGGCGAAGGTGCTGTTTACCCGCCTGGACGGCCGCGGGCGCACCTACACGCAGCTCAAGCTGGAACGCACAAAGGTTGTGTTCTTTCCCATGAGCTGGACCATCGTCCACCCCATCGAAGACGACAGCCCGATGTTCGGCATGTCGCACATGGATCTCGAGGACAACGAAGCCGAGTTCCTGATCCTCATGAGTGGCATCGATGAGACCTTCGCGCAGACCGTGCACGCGCGGTCGAGCTACAAGCCGGAGGAGATCGTCTTCGCGAAGAAGTTTTCGAACATGTACAACCCCGTTGCCCGCGACGGCATCATTTCCGTGGACATACGAAAGCTGAGCGATGTGGAGGATGCGCCGCTGGATGACGACTCACATCGCCACACGCAGACATTCCGCCACACGGGGCTGTTCACCGGATTTGCGCCCTCGCGGGCAAAGGATCCCCCGCGAGGGCAGTAGGCTACTTTCGCGGATCGGAGTTGCGCTCGGTGCCGATTGAAAACGCCGCGTGTTTTGCCGGCTTCTGCGGCGGAGCAGCCTCGCGCTTCTCGCTCTCCTCCACGGCAAACTTTTCCTTGTCGCGCTCCAGCAGTCCGGAATTCTCGTGTTCGCTATCGTGGTCCGCGCCGCCCGATTCGGGACGATCGCTCTGCATATTGTTGCTCGGTTTTCCGCCCATGGTTGACCCCTGATGAAAGACGGAGGTCCATAAGGCAGAAAACACGCCGTACCTGCCTCGCCGGCCCTACGGGTCGATGGGCGGGGCCTCGGCGGCGGGGCCGAGGCCCATTCCCATGAGTTCGCCCTTGGTGCCGATGACCAGGCGGACCAGGAAGGGGGCGCTGTCACCAGAAAAGATGGCTTTGCGCCAGTATTGGCGGTTGCCCTTGCGCGTGATGAACTTCTCTTCGAGGACCTTCACTTCCGATCCCACGTTCAGCGCGAAGTTGGCAATGTCGTCGTCCAGGCCGCGCGCGGAGTGGTAGTTGGCCCTGGACGTGGAATCCATGTGGGCGAAGAGGCTGTCGCTCTGGCTGGTGTAGAACCACAGCGCAAACTTGCGCGCGCGTTCGACTGAGTCGGCGGGCAGTTGGGCTGGTTTTTTGGTCGCCGCAGACGGTCCGCCGGCTGGCGCCTGTGCGGAGGCGAAGGACGGGGCGGCAGCGATGGCGATGGCCGCGAGGATCTGAAGGCACTTCACGGTGGGAAACTCCGGCTGAATGGTGCAGTGTCCTACGGGGGGACCCACAATCAGGATTCACGGGTAGAGCCGTGACTCACCCGCTCTATATTCCATCCTATGCGACTGCTTCGCTACTCCGCACCTCTTCTTGGCCTCCTCGTCCTGACGACGCCCCTCGCGGCTCAGGGCAAGCCGCCGAAGACGCCGCCCAAGGTCACCCCCGCCAAGCCCGAGCCGGCCAAGCCGGAGCCGGCCAAGGCCGCGCCCGCCGTTCCCACCACCGGCTATCTCCAGGGGGTCGCGGTGGACAGCATCCATTCCGAACCGCTCACGGGGGCGATGATCGAAGTGGAAGGCACCGGGCGAATGGGACCAACGGATTCACTCGGCCGCTTCCTCATCGACAGCATTCCGCCAGGCTCGTACAGGCTCATCGTGCAGCATCCGGTGGTGGATACCCTCGGTATCACGCTCGTGACCCCGGCGATGACCTTTGCCGCCAACGAGATCACGCGGACCAACATTGCATTGCCCGGCGAGGAGACGTTTGCCGCGCTGTTCTGTCCTGCTGCGAAACGCACCCTCGGTCCCGGGGTGCTCGTTGGCCGCATTCGCGAACCCGACAGCGACATCCCGGCCGTGGGCGCTCGTGTGTCGTTCGTCTGGTATGACCCGGACATACCGGGCCTGCCCGCGAATTTGCGCGTGAAAAAGGCCCCGCGGGTTCGCGAGGCGACGGTCGCGGCAGATGGCACGTACAAGCTGTGTGGCCTGCCGGCCACCTACGAAGGCAAGCTGCAAGCGCAGCGGAAGGATGGCGGCGCCACGGCCGAAGTGACGGTGGCCCAGACGGAGGGCGTTCTGGCGCTCCGCAGCATGAGCGTATCGCCCCTCCCGAAGGCGATTGCCGCCGGCGACACCGGCACCGCTGCACCTGTCCAGAAAGGCACAGCGCGCGTGATCGGCAAGCTGCTGAACGCGAGTGGTGGACCGGTGGCTGGCGCTCGCGTGGGGCTGCTGGGCTACAGCGCCGCCACGCTCACGAAGGCGAATGGCGATTTCGTGCTCGACTCCCTGCCCGCCGGCACACAGGCACTGGTGGTACGTCAGCTTGGCTACAAGCCCACCGAGCAGTCCGTCGAGCTATCCTCGCGCACGCCGGCACGCGTGACCATCAAGCTCGGTGTCTTCGTGCCCGAACTGTCCGCGGTGGAAGTGGTATCCGTGCGCGATGAAGGCCTCCAGAAAGTGGGATGGAGCGAGCGCAAGCGAAACTCCGCCGGTGGTTACTTCATCGATCCCGAAACCATCGAGAAGCGGCACGCGCAACTCTTCACCGATCTGCTGCGCACCGTGCCCGGCATTCGCGTGCAGAACGACAACGGACAGATGTCGGTGTATTCCACGCGATCGTCGCAGGGAAGTGGATGCGTGAACATGTACGTCGACGGCGCGGCGTGGCAATCACTTGAAGCCGGTGACATGGATTCGTTTGTCCATCCGGAAGAGGTGGTAGCCATCGAAGTGTATCAAGGCAGCATCGTTCCTCCGCAGTTCACCTCCGCGGGCCAGAATTGCGCCGCAGTGGTGGTGTGGACCAAGACTCGCGTGCAGAGCCGGAGGAAGTAATGGTGTCGCCGATCATCCATCATCCGTTCAATTTCTCCATCGGGCCCATTCCGCTCACCGGTTTCGGCCTGGCGATGATGGCGGCGTTCGGTGTGGCGCACTGGGTCGCGCAGAATGTGCTTCAACAGCGCGGCGACGATCCCGAGGTCATGAACGACGTCACCTTCGCGGCGCTGCTTGGCACCATTGTCGGAGCAAAGATCTATTTTGCCATCCTGGAGCACCGGTTCAGCGCCCTGTTCAGCCGCGCCGGGTTCGTGTTCTGGGGCGGCTTCATTGGCGCGGTGGTGTTGTGCGCCATCGTGATTCGCTGGCGCAGGCAATCGTTCCTGCGAATCGCCGATGGCTGCGCGGTAGGCATTGCGGCGGGATACGCCATCGGTCGCACGGGATGCTGGGCCGTGGGCGACGACTACGGGCGCATCTACAACGGGCCGCTCGCCGTGTCGTTTCCCGAGGGGTTGCCCGCAACCACCGCGTACATGATGAATGCGGAGTACCACGCAAACCTGCCGGCGTCCATCGCGCCGGAAACCATCGTGAGCGTGTACCCCACGCAACTGCTCGAGGTGCTGCTGGGCTTCGTGATGTTCACCATCCTGTGGCGCTATCGGCGGCACGCGCACGGAGCCGGTTGGCTGTTCGGCCTGTACTGCGTGCTGGCGGGCATCGAGCGGTTCATCGTGGAGTTTTTCCGCGCCAAGAGCGACATGGTTGGCGCCGTCACCTCGGCGCAACTCGTTGCACTCGGCGTCGCCGCGGCGGGAGTGGTGTTACTCACCTGGCGTCGCAACTCGGCGCCGGCAATGGCAACCGCGCGCTGACATTGGCGGCGTCGCAGCTATTTCAGCTTGCATAATGGCGCAATCGCGCGCATCCACCTTCACGTTCGCAGAGAAATGACGACCGCCACATATGCTCGCCCGGGCGAGACCGAATTCGCGGAGTTCTACGGCCGGTACGTTGCCGGTGTCCCGGAAGGCAACATCGTGGAGGTCCTTCGTAGCGGCGGTGAGGAACTCGCGAGCGTCCTGGGCTCCATCGACGACCGCAAGGGCGGACACCGCTATGCCGATGGCAAGTGGACCGTGCGCGATGTGGTTGGGCACCTCATCGACGCCGAGCGGATCTTCGCGTATCGCGCGCTTCGCATCGCGCGCGGTGATGTGACTCCGCTCGCATCTTTCGATGAAGGCGCATTTGCAACTGCCGCTGGTGCGGACGCACGCACGGTGGCAGACCTGGCGAAAGAACTGGCGGCGGTACGAGCCAGCACGTTGCTGATGCTCGAGGCGTTCCCCGATGGTGTGTGGGACAATCGCGGCACGGCCAGCGGCAAGGCGGTGAGCGTGCGCGCGTTGGCCTACATCATCGACGGGCACGCGCGTCACCATCTGGCAGTTCTGCGCGAGCGGTACGGGGTTTAGTGAGGGCTCACTGGCGCGCTGTCATCGTCTGAGAAAAAGCCGGATGG
>JBDUCM010000079.1:0-22482 GCA_040003455.1 bacterium | reverse complement strand
CGCCTCGTGCGCGGGAGCTGACACGGATGGCGACTGCGACTTTGGAGTTCGAGAAGCCGATTGTCGAACTCGAGCGACAGATCGACGAATTGAAGAAAATGGCGGGCGAGAGCTCGTTGAACGTGACGCAGGAGATCCAGCCGCTGGAGAAGAAGTTGGTGGAGCTGCGCGATGAGATCTATCGCAGCCTCACTCCGCTTCAGCGTGTGCAGGTGGCGCGCAGCAACAAGCGGCCGCTCACTGATGACTACCTGCGACTCTGTTTCACCGACTTCATCGAATTGCACGGCGATCGTGCCTTTCGCGAAGATGCGGCGATCATGGGCGGCTGGGCGCGACTGGACGGCGAGACCGTGATGGTGATTGGCCACCAGCGGGGTCGCGATACCAAGGAGAATCTCAAGCGCAACTTCGGGATGGCGCATCCGGAAGGCTATCGCAAGGCCCTGCGCTTGATGAAGCTCGCCGAGAAATTCCATACGCCCGTGATCACGTTCATCGACACGCCAGGCGCGTGGGCCGGACTCGGCGCGGAAGAACGCGGACAGAGCGAGGCCATCGCCCGCAACCTGTTCGAGATGAGCCGCCTCGAAACGCCCATCATCGCCACGGTCATCGGCGAGGGCGGTTCGGGGGGCGCACTTGCGCTGGGTGTCGCCGACCGCGTGAACATGCTCGAGAATTCCGTGTACTCGGTGATCACTGTCGAAGGGTGTGCGGCGATCCTGTGGAAGGATGGGAAGAGCCCCGAGATGCGAGAACGCGCGGCAACGGCGTTGCGCATTACGGCGCCCGACCTGTTCGAACTCAAGGTCATCGACGAGATCATCCCGGAACCACCTGGTGGCGCGCACGCCGACCACACTGCCACGGCAACCGCCGTGCAGGAAGCGCTCATTCGTCAGTTGGACGACCTCCGCCGACTCAAGCCCGACAAGCTCGTCCGTCGCCGGCGTGAGAAGTATTTGCGGATGGGGCAGTACCTGGAGTAGACGTGCCCCAACTGATCGAGATCGCATTCAAGGGTAACCGCAAGGAGTTTTTCCTCTGGGAGTCCGACGAGCTTCCGCCGCGCGCAGCGGCGGTAATCGTGGACGCCGATCGGGGGGAGGATCTCGGACGCGTCCACGCCATTGGCGAGGAAGCGGAGCGCCGCTCCGCGAAAGTGCCGCATGGATTGTTCGGCGCTCCCCCGTCGCGCATCGTCAAGCGGGTAGCCACTGCGGAGGAACTCCGGCGCCACGAGGAAGTACGTGAGGGCGACGAGGATGCGCGCCGCAAGGCAATGGATCGCGTGAAGGCCAACGCACTCGTAATGAAGTTGACGGATGCCGAGTGGCAGTGGGACCGCAAGAAACTCACGTTCTATTTTACGGCAGAAAAGCGCGTCGACTTCCGCACGCTTGTTCGGGAGTTGGCGTCAATGTTTCGCACTCGCATCGAGCTGAAGCAGATTGGCGTCCGCGATGAAGCCAAGCGACTGGACGGCATTGGGCGGTGCGGCCGGCAATACTGCTCGGCATCGTGGCTCCCTGAACTCCGACCGGTAAACCTTGGCGTGGCCAAGGACCAACGACTTTCGCTCAACCCCTCCCAGATCTCGGGCGCGTGCGGGCGACTGATGTGTTGCTTGCGCTACGAACACGAGTTTTACGTCCAGAGTCGTCGGAAGTACCCCAAGGAAACCAAGACCGTGCGTACCGCGCGCGGCGAGGAGAAGGTGTTGGCGAACGACATCTTCCGTGAGCGCGTGACTCTGCGCGGCATGGACGGCGAAGTCCGAAATATCTCGCTGGCCGAGTTGCGGGGTGAGATGACCGTCGCCGGGGATCCCTTGGCACCGGCGCTCGAGGCAGCCGCGCAGGATCTCCCCGTGTCGGCCGCGGTTGCAGACCATGAAGACGGTGACGATCGCTCCGAGGTAGAAGGCAGCCTTGGCGACGAGCGACCCGCGTCGCTGAGCCGTCGTGACCAGCGTCCAGTGCGCCCGTCGCGCGAACTTCGGGAGGTGCGTGCCCCGCGGGAAACTCGCGCACCTCTGGACAGCGGAGCGTTGCCGTCAACGTGGGACAGTGGTGCGGCTGCGGATTCGACGTCCGATGCCGCGGGAGCCGACACACCGGTCTCCGCGGGTGCTGAGGGCGAGGCCGTGAGCGACACCGAGGGCGCACACCGCGCGCAGCGACGTCGCGGACGTCGCGGCGGGCGGCGCAATCGGCCCGGTGGCGGCACCGCGAGCGGTGAAGGAACGAACAACGGGGGCGACGCGCCCAGCGGAGAATAAGTGAGCACGTATTTCCTCACCACGGCCATCGACTACGCGAACGGCGACCCGCACGTTGGTCATGCGTACGAGAAGATCGGAGCGGACGCCATCGCGAGATATCGCCGGCTGCGCGGCGACGACGTCCACTTTCTCATCGGGATGGACGAGCACGGACAGAAGGTCGAGCAGACGGCAGCGCAACAGGGCGTCGCACCGCAGGCCCTGGTGGACGACCTTGCGGCACGGTTCGCGGCCATGTGGCTGCGACTTGGCATCTCGAACGACCAGTTCATGCGCACTACCGATGCGATGCATCGCGTGGGCGTGCAGGCGCTCATCGAACGAATCTTCGATCGCAGTCCGGACGACTTCTATGAGAAGGCGTATGAAGGGTGGTACTGCGTTGGGTGCGAGGCATTCAAGGGGGACGCCGAGATCGTCGACGGCAAGTGCGTGTTGCATCCGACGCGCACCCTCGAGTGGGTGGAGGAACGCAATTGGTTCTTCCGCCTGAGCAAGTACACGGAATTCCTCCGCGACCTGCTCACCAACAACGCGCAGTTCCTCCAGCCGGAGAGTCGCCGCAACGAAATGCTCGCGCTGATCGAACGCGGGCTCGAGGATGTTTCGGCGAGCCGGTCACGACTCACGTGGGGCATTCCGTTTCCTCGCCCGTTGAGTTCGGGCGAACGGCAAACCACCTACGTGTGGTTCGATGCGCTACCGAACTACCTGACGGCAACGGGGTTCCCCGTCCCCTCGGGATCTGCGACGTGGCCGGCGCAGCTGCACATCGTTGGCAAGGACATTACACGCTTCCACACGATTATCTGGCCCGCCATGCTGCAAGCGGCCGGCCTTCCCCTGCCCGAACGCGTGTGGGGCCATGGCTTCGTTCTGCTGGGTGGGGAGCGTTTCAGCAAATCCGCGGGCGTCCGACTCGACGTGGACGAGGCCATTGACCGTCATGGTGCCGACGCCTTTCGCTACTTCCTCCTGCGGGAAGTCCCGTTTGACGGCGACGGCAGTTTTTCCTTCGAGCGGTTCGACGATCGCTACAACGCTGATCTCGCCAATTCGTGGGGCAATCTGCTGAGCCGAGTGGTGGCGATGGTCGAGAAGTACCGCGATGGTGTGGTGCCCATTGGCGAGCGCGGAGTGGCGGACGCGGCGGACGCGCTGGACATCCAGCGCTATCACGCGGCGATGGACGGGTCACGGGGCTTCCTGTTGCATGAGGCACTCCAGTGCGCCATGGCCTGCGTGACGCGCGGGAACGAGTACGTGCAGGCCACGCAACCGTGGTCCATTGCCAAGAGAACGGACGATGGCGCATCACGCGAACTCGACAATGTGCTCGCGTCGTTGGTGCGCCAGCTCGCGCGCGTGACGGTGCTGCTCGCGCCATTCATGCCTTCGAAGGCACAGGAAGCCTGGACGCAGCTTGGTGGCGATGGGTCAGTCCTCTCCATGAGACATGACCTGCTTGCCGCGTTCGATGCCACGGGGTTGATCGTGAAAAAGGGGGCACCGCTCTTTCCGAAAGTTGCTGCCCCGCCGTCGCCGCCTGCGTAGCCGTAGCCAGGCGGCGACACATTGCCGTCCATCGCCTCCCACCGTCCGCATCGAGGAACAGGCATGAATACGCGCGACAGGCGTCCCCTTGGTGTTCACGTCCGACGAGCGTGGTGTGCCGCGGCGATGTTGATGTTGATGTTGCTCTCATCGCAGGCGGGCGCCCAGTCAATCGACATTCTGCTGCGCGAGGAGTCCACCAAGGCACCACTGGCGGGCGCCATCGTGAACCTCCTCCGCGATAGCAGCATTGTCGCGCAAGGACTCACCAACGCCGCAGGGCGCGTGATCGTGCGAGCTCCGGAGGCGGGAACGTTTCGGCTCAAGATCATTCGCATCGGGTTTCGGCCCATGCTCACGGATCGCTTCACCATCACAGGCACGCAGTCGGTGAAGCAGGTGCTTGACATGTCCACGGCGCGCATTGTCCTTCCCGCGATGGACGTGAAGGGCGAGTCGAAGTGCACTGACCGCGCTGACGATGGCGCCTTGGCCGCTACGCTGTGGGAGCAGGTACGTTCGGCGCTCACCGCGAGCGTCCTCACGCAGTCGCAGTGGAAGCTCCCACTCCGTGTGCAGGAGTTTCGGCGCGACGTCGATTTCGACGGAAATGTCACGCGCGATCGCGTTGTGAGTTCACGCGTGGTACATGGTCCACCCTTTGCCGCCTTCCCGCCGGAATCCCTCTCGAAACGCGGCTTCGTGTACGAGTCGGATCACGACGTCTTTACATTCGCCGCACCAGACGCCGCGCTCCTCGTCTCGGACGAATTTGTCTCCGGTCACTGCTTTCGCGCGATCGGCGGCACTGCCGACTCGGTTGGGCTGGCGTTTGAGCCGCCGGCGCGAAAGAAGTCGTCCGATGTTCGAGGAACCCTCTGGCTCGACCGCGCGACCACGGAACTACGCTCCATGAGTTTTGCGTACACCGGCTTGGGGTCAACCATCGAGCGATCGGAGGCGGGCGGCCGCCTGGAGTTCAAGCGCCTGCCGAGTGGCGCGTGGATCGTGAGCTACTGGCACATTCGCATGCCGCGCATGCAGCCGGCGGAGTTCAGCAGTGGTATGACGCAGAAGAAGGCCGCATCCGTCACCGGCTATCTCGATGAAGGCGGGCGCGTGAATGCGGAATCGACGGCACCAGCCGCGGGTTCAGCGGCCGATGTCGTCGCAAGGGCCGAACTGACCGGTCACGTGTTCGACAGTACGACAATGGCCCCACTTGCGGGCGCAATTGCGCGCCTGCGAGGCCAATCCGATTCGGCCATCACGGACAAGGATGGCCGGTTCGAACTCGCGTCCGTGAATGTCGGAACGCAAACGGTGGACATCAGCCATGTGAAGCTCGGGTTGCTGTCTGATCGTACGAGCCGAGAAGTCGTACTCTCGCTCAGCGAAGGAAAGGAGGTCGCGTTCGCTGTTCCCCCGCCGGATGCGTTTGTGAAAGAGCTCTGTGGGCCTGCGGCAAAGGGCGCAGGGCTGGTGGGCCAGACATTCACCGCGGCCGGAGCACCGGTAGAAGACGTGGACGTTCGCGTGACGTACGTGGGCGCGAAGGCCGCGAAGCAGGAAGAGCGAACCCGTAGCGGTCCTCGCGGCCTCTATGTCATCTGCGCCCTGCCCGCCGGGCAACAACTGCCCGTGCGATTGCAACGCGGCACCGCCAAGCTGGCGGAGCAGGTCGTGACCCTGACGAAGGGAGAATATCGCTGGCTGGACTTGAAGGCGGCCGCTCCGTAGGCCGCATTGACCACGCGACGGATGCAAAACAGAGCGGCGCCTGCGTAACCTCCGCAGACGCCGCTCTTCTCATCCATCCCGATTCACTCGATCACGATTTGGCCGGAGGCGGGGGCGTGCCCGGCGTCCCGAAATCCACCTTTGGCGCCTCACGCGCTTCTGCACCGCTTGCCTGGAAGTACTTTCGTTCCTTTGCGCCGGTCATCTTCGCCGTGAGTACCGCCGGGAATTTGCGTATGTAGCTGTTGTACTGCTGCACCGCGCCGTTGTAGTCGGTCCGCGCAACGGCAACCCGGTTTTCCGTTCCAGCCAGCTCGTCTTGCAAGTGCAGGAAGCTCTGGTCGCTCTTCAGTTGCGGATAGGCCTCTGCAACGGCAATGAGTCGGCCGAGAGCACCGTTCATGGTTGCATTGGCATTGGCCATTTGCTCGGGATCCTTGCTCTGCACGGCGTTCACGAGTCCACCGCGCGCCCGTGCAACTTCACCGAAGACAGCAAGTTCCTGATTGGCAAACCCCTTCACCGTCGCGACAAGGCTGGGGATCAGGTCCGCGCGACGCTGGAGTTGTACTTCGATCTGGCCCTGTTCGGCGTTGGCCTGTTCGTCGTACGACTGGATGGTGTTGTAGCCACACGCGGTGAGCGTGAGCGGGAGGATGAGCGCGAGCCACCGGCGTTTCATAGAGACCGTTCCTGGGAAGTAAAGGTGTCGAGATAGGCGTCGAGTCGCTCGACACCGGTGAGATACAAGCTGAGCACGGCCGAAGCCCTGTTGCTATCAATTTTTTCGTCGCCACGCTGATGTCTCAGAGCGCGGACGAATGGATCGGCGTCGAACCCGGCAAGTTGCGCGACACGCTTGGCCACGGCCGCGTTGTCGCCTGCAAGCGCCTCACCATGGAGGCGAAGGACGGCGCGGAACAGAACCATGATCGTGCTGATGCTGGCGCCCAGCAGGTCGACGCGGCGTTTGTCGTCCGTGCCGGCGAGCAGCGCACCCTGACGAAGCTGGAGCAACTTTCCCATCACCTGCTGCTCGAGTTGCAGGCGCAGGTTGTCATGGCTCACGACAATGCCGTCGAAGGGCGCGATCCCGTGCAACACGCGATGCCTGTCCAGAATGTCCGCGTATTCCATCGGGAAGACGTCGGACGAATGGCGCCATTCCGAAGCGGTCATCGTGAGCGGTGGTGGATTGCCCGCGTCGTGCCATGCGCGCGCAACTGCCGATGCCGCAGCAAGCGCGTTCATGTCGATGCGCTCGAGCAGGACCAGCACGTTGTAGTCGGACTTCTTGGGAATGTGCTCGCGTGTGGCGGCCGACCCGTAGAGGACCACAGAAACCAGCTGAACGCCGTACGCCGCCTTCAACTGGGTTACAAGCTCGTCGAGTGTCATTGCCATGGTTGATTACCAGTCGGAGCCGCCGCCGCCGCCACTAAACCCTCCGCCACCGCCAAATCCTCCAAACCCGCCGCCGCCACCACCGCCGAAACCACCGCCACCGAACCCGCCGCCCCCTCCGCCGCCACCGAACCCACCGAACGGAAAGAAGATTGGAAAGCAGCCACGACGCCTCCCTCGCCCGAAGATCGAAAGGACAAAGAACAACAGGAACAGCAGCAGCACAGGGTTGATCCCACCACTTCGCCTCTGCGCTCGCTGGGCGGGTTGCGGCATGACGGGCTCTTCCAACGTGCTATCCAGCGCCACGTTGAACTCCTGTGCATACCGCTGTGCCACCCGCATGGTCACGAGTTCAATGCCGGCGCCGTAGTCCCGCCGCGCGAACGCCGGCGTCGCTTCCCGACAAAAATCCGCCGACGTTGCGTCGGTGATGAACCCCTCGGCTCCCTGCCCGGTTTCGACGCGACAGTGCCCCTTGCCGTCGCTTGACCCCTCCTTTGGCACGAGCAGAATCACCACACCAGCATTCCGTGAGCGGTCCCCAATGGCGGCCATGTTGCCCACCTTCCACTCTCGGCCAATGCGCAGGGCAATATCCGCCGGGTCGCGCCCACCCAGGTCGCTCAGGGTGACAACGGCAATTTCACCTTTCGTCTTGTCCCGCACGTCTTGAGCGACGCGTTCGATGCGCGCGGCGTTCGCCGCCGGAATGACGCCAGCGAAGTCGTTGACCAGCCCCCGCGGTGACGGGATCTGGGGACCTGCCTGTGTGAGCGCGAGCACTGCGACCAGCGCCGCGCGTCCCGCAAGTATGGAAGGCATCAGGATGCCGGAAATTCGGACGTTTCTGGAGAGCACGCCTGCGTGACATGCAAAGTCGCTCCCTCAAATAACCATACGGGAACGGCCTGCGGGAGATTCACCCATGCCTAGCGCAGACGGCGGGCCACTCGAGGCCAGCACGCCAATTATTGCCAATAGCGCTCGCCCGCGGTCGGCCTCCACTGTTAGCTTTCAGGGTTCGCATTCCTTTCTCCCACGCTGCCCATGACCCGCCGCTCACTTTCCGCGCGCCACCTGGCGACCCTCACGCTTGCTCTCATCGCATTGGCGGGTTGCGCCACCAAGGACGCGCCCTCCGCGGGGGACAAGGTCGCCGCCTCCGGAGGCGACGTCGCGGCGAAACCAGCGGCGAAGCCAGCGGCCTCCAGCGGGATGGCGGGCGGCCTCACGGATTCCGTGAGCACGCAAGCAGACCGTGGTCGCATCCGGGGCGCAGAGGACGCGCCGGTGTGGCTGGTGGAGATCAGCGACTTTCAGTGCCCGTTTTGCAAGCAGTGGCATGACCAGGCCTTTGCCGCCCTGGACAAGGAGTACGTGCAGACGGGCAAGGTGCGGTTGGCCTACATGAACTTTCCCATTCCGTCGCTGCACCCGAACGCGCGTGCCGCGTCCGAGGCTGCGATGTGCGCTTCAGTCCAGGGCAAGTTCTGGGAGCTGCACGAGTCCTTGTTCATCTCGCAGCCGCACTGGGCCGCAATGCAAAATCCAATGCCCGCGTTCGACACACTCGCGACAACAGCGGGTGTAGATGCCGCGAAGTGGCGAAGCTGCATGAGTGCCCACGCGGCACTCGCCTTGATTGATGCGGACCATGATCGCGCCAAGTCCAGCGGTGTTCAATCCACGCCGACGTTCTTTGTGCTGCGCGGCAGCGTGCTCGAACGCAAGATCGAGGGCGCCTACCCCGCGGACTCGTTCCGCGTCGCGATCGACGCCGCACTCGCCAAGGCGCGCGGCGGGCGCTGAGTTCCCACATGCCAGCCGGTTCGTGAACGCAGCCTTTCGGCTCGCATACGAGGGCGCGGGCCAACTTGCCCGCGCCCTCGCTGGTCTCGCCCCGGCGTCCTCCAACAAGCTCGTCGAGACGTTCGCCCTTCGCCGCGGCATCGTCGATCGGTACGAAGCGTTCGAGCGTGATGGCGCGGCTCCGTTGCTCTGGATGCATGCGCCGAGTGTTGGTGAGGGCCTACAGGCGTGGCCGGTCATCGAACTGGTGAATGAGCGTCGACCGACCACACAGGTTGCGTACACGTACTTTTCGCCGAGCGCACGGCAGTTTGCCGCGAAGCTTCCCGTTGATTTCTCCGATGCGCTGCCGTTCGACGCCACGTCAGACATGCGTCGGGCACTTGCAGCCCTTTCTCCGACCGCCCTCGTCTTCAGTAAGCTCGACGTCTGGCCTACACTCGCGCGCGAAGCGTCGAATCGCGGCACCCATCTCGGCCTTGTCAGCGCGACGCTTGCGCGGGGATCATCGAGAAGGACGGGGCTCGCGGGCGCCTTGCTCCGCGACGCATATGCCCGTCTCAATCTCGTTGGAGCAATCAGTGCGGACGACGCAGACCGACTCGTCGCGTTGGGCGTTCCGCCGTCGCGCGTGCGCGTCACAGGCGATACCCGCTATGATCAGGTCTGGGCACGCGCCCGCGCGATCGATCGCGCCTCTTCCCTGCTCCTCCCCCTCACCAACGATCGGCCTACGCTCGTCGCCGGTTCCACCTGGCCCGCCGACGAGGCCATCGTGCTGCCGGCATGGTCCCGGGTGGCCTCGCAGATTCCGGGCGTGCGGCTGATCATCGCCGCCCACGAACCGACTGAGGGGCACATCGTGCCGATCGAGCAGTGGGCCGCAAGTGCAGGGCTCCGTGCCGCCCGCCTCTCGGATCAGCTGGCACGCGACGCCGATGTGATCGTGGTCGATCGCGTCGGTGTCCTTGGCGACTTGTACGCGCTGGCCACGATCGCGTTCGTGGGTGGCGGATTCCATGCGGCGGGCCTGCATTCGGTGTTGGAACCGGCGGCGTATGGCGCCCCGGTCCTGTTCGGTCCGTGCCACACGGCCAGTCGCGATGCGCAGCTGTTGCTCGACGCAGATGCTGCCGCGTGTGTATCCGACTCAGCCGAACTTGCCGATGCACTGCGGCGATTCCTGACGTCGAGCAGCGATCGCAGCTCGGCCGGGGACGCCGCACTTCAGGTCGTGCATCTTGGCCTTGGTGCCGCCGAGCGGTCGTACGCGATCGTCGCGGAATTGCTCGGATAGGCTGGACCGGGAGCAATACTGTTCACTCACAGGCTTCATCAGCGCAAAACAAACCACCGAACCACAGAGGCCACTGAGGAACACAGAGGAAGAGCTTCGACCAACCTCCGTGCCAGCTGTGTCCTCAGTGGTTCAAGGCAATGCGCCTCAATTCGCATTGCCTGAACAACACTGGGACCAGGAGTCGCCGCCGCAGGTCCGTTTCGCGCTACCGCCTCGGTGAGGCAGCGTGCACGATAGGTGACGATGCCGACTGTGGGCGATGCAGGAAGAATCCCTGCACGAGATGGACCCCGAGGTCCTGCACCATCTTGAATTCCTCCTCCCGCTCGACGCCCTCGGCGATCACCATCGCGCCGTGATCGTTCGCGAACCCCACCATCGTCTGCACCAGATTCTGCTTGATGAAATTCGTATCGATGGCGTTGATGAGCGATATGTCGAGCTTGATGAAATCCGGTTCGAGGTTGGCGATTGAGCCCAGGCCCGCATAGCCGCTGCCGGCATCATCGACGGCGAACCGATAGCCCATATCCCGAAACGACTTGAGGCGTTCGCGAAACTTTGGATAGTCCTTGATCGCCGTGCGTTCGGTGATCTCAATGACCACGCACTGCGGGTCCGCCACTCCAGTCTCGGTGAACATCGGATCCGCAAAATCGTGCGGATCAACATTCAGGAACAGCAACTGACCCGGCTCGAGTCGCGTGCTCATGCCTTCGAGGGCACGTTCGCGACACAACCGGCTCAGTTCCCAGATCAGGTCTGCCTCCGCGGCCACGTCGAACATGACCTCCGGACTGCGCAACGTTCGCAGCGTCCCGCGTGCAAGCGCTTCGTACCCAAAGATCTCGAGCGTTGATGCGACGACGATGGGATGATAGTCCACGTAAACGCCGCGGTCGCGAATGGCGGTCTTGAGGTCGCTCACGCGGCGAGCCCGTTCACGCTGCTCCAGCGAGCGGGACGCATTCTGCGCCTCACGAATGCCCCGATAGATCAGCCGCTCCAGCCTGATCTTTGGATTGTGATACAGATGCGCGCGACCCACGTAGATATCGAACAACGACGCGATGTCCTCGCCGTGCATGGTCTCGATCTGCGCGGCCACCTGCGTCTGGAGCCGTGTGACCATCTCGGTGATCTCGCCTTCAGTCGCGGCGGCGACCCCCCGTTCCGGAATGTGGAAGAAGATGAAGTCGTCGTCGTTGGTATAGCTCACCATCACGCGAGCAACCCCCGCGATGTCGTCGTCGAGAAACTCGCGAACAGCACTCGCCGTTGTTTCGAGCACTGCATCCAGCTTCTCCCATCCGTATATCTCCTCGATCTTCGAATAGCGCACGAAGTTGAAGTACAGCACCACGAGTTCGCCGCGCTCCTTGAACAGCTGCCGCGAACGTTCGATCGCCACGGGCAGTGTGGGCAGCCCGGTGAGCGAGTCGTGCAGCATCTGCTCCTGTTCCACCTGGTCGGCATGCTGCGCGACATCGTGCGTCAGGTTCGCGCCGCGCGCCACGGCCGACCACGTCCGGGCCGCGATCTCCTCGGCCGTGGCAGGCAGGAGGAACCACTCTTCCGCTCTTAGTTCCACGGCGCGCCGTCGGACGGCCTCGTCGCCACACCCTACGAGAACCGGTATCCCGCGCGCGTGCGCCAGTTCGATACTGATGCGGAGCCGAACCGGATCATCGGTGGAGACCAGCAGTGCCCGCACGCCGGACTCACTGAGTGCCAGTCCCAGCCGTTTGTACGCGTACGTTTCGGCTCGCCAACCATCGAGCAATGCCGCCGCGGCGACAATCTCGGGGAGATCCGAATCCGCCAGAAGAATCGATTCGCTCACGCGCCCTGCTCGGGTGCGGTCCAGCGAAGTGTGTTGTCAGTGCGCCGCGCGCAGCTGATCCAGGTTGCGCTGCACGGTCTTCGCGAGCGTCGGCAAGTCAAAGGGCTTCTCCACGTAGTCGTCCGCGCCGAGTTGCAGCGCCTCACGTTTGTCGTCCCACGCATCCAGTGCTGTGACCATGATAATCCGCACCGTCTTGCCCAGAACCGGATGCTGCTTCATCAACCGGCACACCTCCCAGCCATCTCGGCCGGGCATCATCACGTCGAGCAGTACCAGCGCCGGACGCGTTGACTCGAACAAGGTGAGCGCCTCGTCACCGTCGTGTGCCACGGTGATCGAGTAGCCGCGATTGTCGAGATACTGGCGAATAATCTCCGCGTTGTCGTGGTTGTCGTCCACCACGAGTATCGGCGACCGTCCCGCGTCATCAGTGTGCACTGAATACTCTCCCGCGTCCACTCGAAGTGCCAACCCAACAGGGCTTCCAGGGCCCCTACAGGGCAATTCGAGGGCCAATTCTGGTGCTGCCGTACCGGCTCGGACGTGCCGCATTGACGCCTCGCGGCTCCCCTGTCCCCCTAGCGACCGGACCCAGCGGGCGTGGTCCTGATCCGGAGTTTCACGGAACCCGGTGGCGCCGACACGCGGGTCGCACTGTCCGCAACAGCCCGCATGCCCTGGAAGACGGAGATGCTGCCACCGTGTTGAATGGCCACGTCCGCGTCCCTGGCGGCCTCCGCATAGAGACCAAGCGCAAGGTCGGCCGCGACGAGATAGCCCCAGACGTCATGCTGGTTCGGTTGCTCCGCCAGGCTCGCGCGCAACTGCTCTGCTTCGAGGAGTCGCTCCTCCAGCTCTCGATAGTGCGCGGCAAGGTCGTTTCGCACCCGCCACCCAGTGCCGTGTGGCGAGAGCGCAATCGCGCGACGGTAGGCCTGCAACGCAAGCGCATTCTCATGAAGCTCGAACAGCACGTCGCCATACGAGCGCTGCGTGCGGAAGCTGTCTGGAGCGTCCTGGACACTCCGCACGGCGAGCAGTGCCTCATTCCGCCACACTCGTTGGCGCTCGACACTGCGCAGCACGCCCGCCAGGACGACAACGATGCACACGGTCTGCAAGCCATGCCAGACACGCGACGTGGCGACGTCATTCGCGGCTATCAGCATCGCCGCTGCCCCGCCGATTGCGAACAAGAAGCCCATGCTGGGAAGGAACAAGGTGCGCTCCGCGAGGAGCACTCCCGTTGGAATCAACACATTGCTCACTGGCAGCAGTGCAACTGCACACCAGAGAAGGCCAAACGTGACCGCCGGTGCGCGGCGCCTTGCCACCAATGCAACTCCCATGGCAATGGTCAGTTGCAGGGCTCCGAACAGCTCGCGCGCACCGAACGTGGTGGACGCCACCATCTCCTGCGGGGAGTAGTCGAGGCGTAGGTGTGCAGGCCATACCAGCAGGCGCGTCCACTCCGGAACCACGGTCAGCATCGTGAGCGCGCGACCGCTGATGGACAGTCCCTGTAACGCCTCCGCTGTGAAGGTTCCGGCAACGTCTCCCCCTAACACCCACCGGCGAAGCAGCAGCAGGAGTACGGCTGAAAGCGCGAGGCCAGCGTAGCCTTTCCACAGCACTCGCATGCGCGCCGCAAGGGGACCCGTGAGCAGACACACTTCCGCGGCAACGAGAAGTCCCGGCAGCACGAAACCCTGTTCCTTGGCGAGACAGGCAGCGACATACAATGCGATGAGCGCAATCCAATCGCTTGTTCGCAAACCGTCCCTCCGACGCCGGTCCACATAGCGTACCACCATAAGTGCGGCGATCAACGCGACGATCAACTCGGACTGACCCGCCGCGAGGGCGACGGCTTCGGTATGCACGGGGTGCGCAGCGAACACCAGCGATGCACCGAACGCGACGCGTCTCGGCAAGATCCGCGTGCCCACCAGAAACACACCCACGGCCGTCGCGGCGTAAAGCAGGTAGCTCACCACACGGAACAGCGTTGGGCCGCCGCCCCCAACGACAAACTCCAACGAATGCAGCAGTGCGGTCAGTGGCCGGTACAGATCCTGGGAGAGGGGCGCCGGCCAGAACGGCGAGGTTACAATCTCCTTCCAGTTCCAGAGGTCGTGAATGCGGTCGTTGTACTGGATCAGGTGGACATCATCCTGCGCGAACTCGTTCCCGATCCCAGCGAGCGACGACACCACAGCGACCATCGCGATCCACGCGATCGCGTTCCAGTCTCGTTCGGTGCTGCGCTCAGTGGGCGGGTCAGAGCGCTTCACGGAGCAACGATGACATAGCGCACTCCGGCACCCACGGGGATTCTCTTCTCCATGCCACCCGGCCACCGCGCCCACACGGCCGTCGGCGTGGCTGCAAGCCCGAATACCTGCACGGCGCCGTTCTGAGACCAGTACCCCGAGCCCGCCTGAATCTCCCGCACTGGGCCCATGCGATCACCGTACACCACGCGAAGCTGCACACCCACTCCATCAGGATTCGTTGCCGTGCCCTTCACGCGAACGCGCAACCCAGGCTTGGCGCCCCGGTTGTGAAAGAGACGCGTGGCCGCCCCGTTCTGCGACACGGCGAGATCGAGCCGTCCATCGCCATCATAGTCCGCGTACGCGGCGCCTCGCTGGTCGCCATACACCACCAGTCCCGACGCGGCACCCGTCATCGCACGAAGCCCTCCCTTCCCGTCACCACGCAGCAACAGCGACCGCCCACCGTCATATCGCGGCGTACCCACCGCAGTGGGGAAGAAGTTCTGGCTCAGGAAGACGTCCTCTGCCCCGTCACCATCAAAATCCGCCACGCCAGCGTAGAACGCCGGTGCAAGCTGCGCGTCCATGGGCAACGCGTGAGGCTCGAAGTGGTCACCACGATTCATGAATACCATGTTGTCCATCGTCACGGCGCTCAATCTCGATGCTCCGCTCATGTTCGCGCCAAGTACCTGCTCGACGGTCGCGTCCGCGAACGCGGCGAATGTGCCAATCCGAGCTACCAGTTCCGGCATCGCGGTTCGCACGCGCGCATAGCTGTTGAGCGGCGCGACGCCGTGTACCCGATCGTCCTCACGCCCCAGCAACATCTCTTCCTCCTTCACCGCGCCAAACGGGCCGTGGTAGAGAAACAGCGGATGCGCACTATCGGCTGGCGTCGATGTGTTCCGGCCCCAGCTCGTCGCAATGATGTCAAGCTTGCCATCGCCATCAAGATCACCCACGGCAATGCCGTTCCATCGGCTTGTCCATCGGCTGAGCCCCCAGCTATCCGGCGCGACGGAAAAATGTCCATGTCCGTCATTCAGCAGGAGCACGATGGATCCCCACTCGCGAGCAATCAGCAGATCGGCATGGCCATCGCCATTGACGTCGGCAAACACCGACGCCGTCACCAGGCCGATGTCGTGCAGCAGCTTCGAGTTGTCGGCATCGAGCACGAACGTCCCATTGCCCGCATTGTGAAACAACCCCGACGACGTGGCAACGGGATACCGCATCGGGATCGCCCGTCCGCCAACAAACAGGTCCAGCCTGCCGTCGCCGTCGTAATCACCAAGCGACATCGGGCCCGACGCTGCTTCATGCGAACCGACAATTTCTGCGCTTGTTGTTCCAAGTGTACCGCGAACGGTGCTGAGTGAAATGACCGCGGGCTGAGCAATCATCTCCTTTTCATCCCGCATTTCCCAGGTCGATACGCCCGCCAGCAACCGCGTCGCCCCATTCTCCGTCAATCCAAGAATCGTCGTGAAATCTGCGCGGGCCTCAGGTCCTTCCGCAGCGTGGGGTGTCAGCCGCCCATTCACATTCCGGAACACGGCCACATGACCGCCCTTCCCCGTCCCAACGATCAGGTCTTCTGAACCGGAACGCCCGAGGTCGAACCACGCGACTCCGGGCCCAAGCTCGGAAAGGCCGTTTGGCAGGAGAAACTGGCGGTCCCAATCGTCGAACGTGTTCTCGGTATGCGTGTGCCCGCCGAGCTGCGGCGTCACGTCCTCAAAGAGCGCCGTCGCCTTCACCGCAGCCGAGTCAGCCATGGGAGTGACTGGCTTCGCTGTGGCGGTTGTGACTTCATACAGCCGATTGGGCTTGGCATCAGCGATCACGCTGCGACGTCCGTCGCGCCACTCAACCTGGATGGTGACCTTGTCCGCCTTGCCCGTGGCGAAGCTGGCGAGATAGTCGCTGTGTGACATGTACAGTCCCCCTACGGCGACTTCCTTCTCCTGCGTCGGCACCGGACCTCCCGACACGATGATCTTTGACCCGACCGCGCGCGTGTTGGGCGCATCGCCCACGAGACGAACGGCAATGCGCGGTGCAGAGGCGTCGTTCCGCAACACGAGCGACGGCGACCGCAGGCGATTCACCACCACGTCGAGATCACCGTCGCCGTCGAGGTCAGCGGCCGCCATGGCGTGCGAGATGTCGGCGTCCTTCGCGAAGTGCCACTTGTCCGTCGCGTCCTCGAACGTGAGGTTGCCGCGGTTTCTGAACGCGATATTCTTGAGCGGCAGTTTCGGAAATTCCCAACGCTCGCGCTGCCAGTTCACGCCAGTGAGCTTGTTCTGAAGCCGCTCCTGGGTATCCGCATCCATCAGATCCCAGAGGTGTCCGTTCGCGATGAGGATGTCCTGCCATCCGTCGAGGTCCACGTCCATGAACATGGTGGACCACGACCATCCGCTCGCCTGAACGCCAGCGTATTGCGCCGCCTCAGCGAACGTTCCGTCGCCGCGATTGATGAACAGGGTGTTTCGCTGCTGCTGCAACTGCGTCTCCATGTCGCCCGGCTTCTTGGGAAAGGCCGTGTGCGTAGGAATTTGTGTCTTGAGCCGGTGCGAGTCGTAGCTCAGCATGTCCACGCAAAACAGGTCGGGCAGTCCATCACCGTTCACGTCGGCGACGTCGATGCCCATTGCGGAATTGCTCAACTGCCGCTGAACAGTCCAATCGGCCAACTTGAAGTTGCCATGCCTGTCGTTGAACCAGAGTTGGTCCGTGTCCTCGAAGTCGTTGGCAACGTACAGATCCGGCGCACCATCGCCGTTCAGGTCGACGAACCTGGCGTCGAGCCCGAACGACTCGGGCTCCGTCGCCAATGGCTTTCCACTCGCGTCCTTGAATCGGTCCGATGTGAGCGGTACACGCGTGAAGTGACCGCCCTTGTTCATATAGAAGTCGTCGGACTCGCCAAGCATCGTCATGTTGAGGCCGCCCATATCCGGCCGCATGACGAGCTTGAAATCCTTGCGCCGCTCCGGAACGACTTCGTACTTCCCTCCCGCAACCTGCCGCACCACCTGACTGGGGGCACGCTGCTGGGGTGGAATCGTATCCACAGGGCTGTACGGCTTGTAGTTCGCGACATACAGCGCCAACTCGCCACTCCCGTCCACATCCGCCATCGTGACCGTCGTACCACCTCGCCCCGTTGGATCCAACCCGAGGTCGCGATGCTCCACAAAATGGCCCTTGCCATCGTTGAGGAAGATCGCGTTCGGCCCGGTGGTGGACAGCAGGATGAGATCGAGCGTCCCGTTTCCATCAACGTCAGCAAAGGCAGTTCCACTCGAGTGCCGGTCGCACGCGCCAACGCCAGCACTCTTCGTGATGTCCTCGAACTTCCAGTTGCCGAGATTCCGGTACAGCGCGCTACAGCCCTCGGTGCGCGCGAGAAATACATCAACCTTGCCATCGCCGTCCACGTCGCCGAGCGCCACGCCAGCGCCCTGCCCGAGCATGCGGTTGCCGACGAGAATCGAATCACTCACGGTATTCTCGAAACGAATACCCGTGGATGATCCATCCATCGCGGTGAAGCCGTCCTCGCCTTTGTGAACATTCAGCTCACGCCACCGGTAGCCCGCCTCCTGGTGCCACAGCGGTTCCGGCATCTCGGTGCAGCCGAGGGCCGTCGAGCACGCGGCAATCATGGCATACGCCCGGACGCGGGTTTTCACTTCAGCCGCTCGGCCTTGAGACGCGCGACGACCTCCAATCCGATGCACTTCCCCAGCGCCCGCCCCCCCAGGTTGCCGGATGGAAAGTGGATACCGCCGTAGATGCGCGATTGGCCGGCCTCCTCGGACGCAGCGGTGAATGAGCGAAACGTGCGTGGCGCGTGCCCGATCGAGATGCTCGTGCTATCGGTGAACGGGGTGTCGCCCAGCAGCGCCGCCAGTACGGTGGCTGCGGAAGACGACACGGTTGAATGCCCGGACGGATATTCGGGAAACGGGGGCGTTGGGATGAACGGTTCCCATGTGGAGTCGATGAACGCGCGAATGTACGGACGAGGACGAACGATGTTGAATTGGTACTTGTAGCCCCACGAAGCGATGAACGCATCCGCATGCGCGACGGCCGTGAGTACCATCATCCGCGCGGCATCCTCCGCGGAAAGGTGGCGTTCACTCACCATCTGGCTCGCGATGGAGATCCAGTGCCCCACAGGGGTACCAGACTCTCCGGCATTGTCAGCCCAGTACAGGGCAATGGCCTTCTGTTCTGGTGTGAGAGTCTTCCCGGTTGTCGCGACATTGTCTGCGTCGCGATGACGCTCGGACTCGCTGTCCATTGAATACTGTGGGGGCCGCGGTACTTCGCATTCGCCCCAGCTCTTGAGCACGAACGGTCGGACCTGACCCCAGTACGGCTCTGACGTGCCTGCCATGTTCACCGGAGGCAGCGTGGCCAGTCCGGCGCGCTTTGGCCGGCTGAGGATCAGCCCGCGATCGCTCATGTTGCCTGGCCGCTGGAGATTGGCTGGATTGTCGAAATCAAGCGACTGTGTCGCCCCGGACAGGTTCTGCGACGCAAAGGTGTTTCCGGGCGCATCGTTGACCCAGAGGCCAGGTCCCACCGGTGCGACGTACTTTCGTCCGCGGGTGCTGTCAAATCCATCGGTCCGCGACCACGACACGATCGACAGACCGATGCGCCGCCCCAGTTCGGACGACCGCTTCCGCGTGTCCTCGCTCACACCATCGGCTGAGCGAGCCGCCTCCAGCGAGTCGGCCAGACGTCGTACGGATGACAGCGTGGTTGGCAACGCCTCACGAAGCATCGTGTCCAGCACAACCCGTTCGGCCGCCACTGCCGCCAGCGTCCCATCATACACTGTTCCCACCTCACCCTTGGGAAGGTCGGGAAAGCCATTGAGGGCGCCCGTCAGCGGCGCCATCGCATCGCTGGATGTGGCGAGCCCCGAGTACAGAGCCGCAGTCGCATATGCGGATAGCCGCGATGCAACTGGGGGAGAGAGGCGTTCCACTCGAATCGTTCCGTAGAGTGTCCGCATCCACTCTGCGACCACTTTCGGATCGTTCTTCCTGTTTGTGTTGCAGGCCGACAGCAACACGGTTGCGGCGAGTACGACGGTCGCGACGCGGGGCGGGATGATCATGAACAACCGGTTAGGGACGCGAAAATGTACGGTTCCAGCCGCCGAGGCGCATTGCGATGATGCCACGGAGGCGCGGGGTTCGAATGGCGAAAATCCGGAATTGGACACAAATTGCCAGCCATACCCACCGGCCCCAGATACATGCGAACTGTCCGGACGAGTCGTACGACTGCAGTTGTTCTATCCCTGCTGCTGCTTGACGCCACAGCCCTGTTCGCACAGGCACGCGTCCAGTCGGTGAGTGGCGTAGTTCGGGACGGTGCCGAAGTGCCGCTCGCAGGAGCGGACGTTGCCGTGGGCGCTCACCACGCGACGACGAACGCGCAGGGAGCGTTCCGCGTTGACAGTCTCACTGCGGGGCAATACCCGCTGACAGTCCGTCTGCTCGGCTACGCACCGGTGCACTCGCACGTTGTGGTCCTCGAGCAGGAACCCACCCTGGTTGAACTGTATCTGGCGCGCGCGGCCATCAGGCTGTCACCCATGGTGGTGGAAGCCAGTCGTGCCGGCATATTTGGTACTGTGGGGGACACGGCATATCACATCGCCGATGGCGCGCGCGTCCAGTTGCTCGGGCCTCATCGGACCGAGGTGCGAACAGACAGCCGCGGCAAGTTCGGCTTTCCTGGCGTCGGTGACGGGCAATACATGGTTCGCGTGACCTATCCGGGCTTCACTGAACGGCGGCTCAGCGTGGAACTGAAGGATGGCAAAGGTCAGGAGCTGGCCATTCTCTTGTCGCCCACGACAGAGCCGCTGTCCTTTCGAGATGAAGGACCGCTACAGGACCTCGGCGGCAGGCTCGCGTTCGGCGCACGGCGGTTCCAGATGTCGTCGAATGAAATGTCCGCGGCCGCCGAATTGAATGTGTGCGAGATGCCACGCCTCCGGTCCGAGATCGGTGAAAGAACCACGCTGGTGGTCAACGGGCTGATCACCTACCGAGACTACGCGTTCTCGTCACTGTGCTCCTGGCGCGTTTCGGAAGTGGAGCTTGTGGAGTTCGGTCGCGACGTGTGCGCAGACGTCACACGGAGTCTCGAGCATCTTCTCAATGTCAATTGTCAGATCAAGGGGCGAAGTACTCCGCGCTCCACCACGACCATCGTACCCACCAGCTATGTCGTCATCTGGGAGAAGAAGTGATGCGCCTGCCCTCTCTGTTGCGCCAGTCCATTCTCGTCGCGTCCGTGTGCGCATGGCACACCTTGACACCATCCCGATTGTCCGCGCAGGCCGCCGTGGCCGGCGTCGTACGCGAGGACTCCACCGGAAAGCCGGTTGCCGGCGCAGAGGTGGTCTTCGAGGCACTCAAGCGCGGTACCACCACGGACGCCAACGGCAAGTTCCTCATCGCTGACCTGCCCGCTGGCACGCGACTCATGCTCGTGCGACGCCTCGGCTATCTCGCCGCAGGTACAATGGTCCAATTGGTGGTCGGCGAGACGCGGACCAAGGACGTGTCTCTCGAACGGTCCGCGGCGCAGCTCGAGCCAGTTGCGGTCGTCGAGGCAAAACGCGGACGCGGCAATGGATTCGACGCATTCGAGGACCGCCGACGCATGGGACTCGGGAAGTTCATCGACGCAACCGCGCTCAAGGAGAATGAGAATCGACGGCTGGAGGACGTGCTGCGCCAGTTCAGCAACATCCGGCTCATCGTCCCGCCCAGCTGCATCACAACGAGGACGATGTGCAACAAGAAGATCGCGGTAGGCAATCGCGGGAGCGTGAACGATTGCCCCATGCAGGTGGTCATTGACGAAAGCGTCGCGTACCGGGCGAGTTACGGCGACATCGACTGGAGCAACACCTACGACATTGGCTCCATGCAGGTCTCGAGTCTCGTGGGAGTCGAGATTTATCGAAGTCCTGCCGAAGTGCCCATGGAATGGGGTGGCAATTCCGCCGTGTGCGGGGTGCTGGTCCTCTGGACCCATCGATAGTGGCCCGTTCCACACGGGGCGAGAGCGCCTGGACGCAGACATCGGCATGGTTCGCCCCGTTGGTGGTTGTGGTCGTCACGGTCATCGCGTTTCTACCTACGTTGCGCGCCGGCTTCGTATCGTGGGACGACGACAAGAACTTCCTGGCCAACCCGCACTATCGGGGGCTTGGCCTGGAGCAGCTCGGCTGGATGTGGAGCACCTTCCAACTCGGCCACTACGTTCCACTGTCGTGGATGTCGCTTGGCGCCGACTACCTGGTGTGGGGCATGGACCCGGCAGGGTACCACGCCACCAACCTCCTGCTGCATGCCGCAAATTCGGCGCTCGTGTATTTCCTCGCTCGGCGCGTGCTGCTCGCGGCGCGCGTGGGCACGGAGTCCAATTCTCGCGACGTCGTCATCGCTTCAGCCATTTCGGCGCTGGCGTTTTCGGTCCATCCGCTTCGCGTGGAGTCGGTGGCGTGGATCACCGAGCGACGTGACGTGCTCTCCCTGTTCTTCTATCTATCGAGTGCCCTGCTGTACTTGCGTTCGATAGAGGACAACGCCCACCGCGACAGGTGGTACTGGCTTTCGCTGGCCGCGTTCGCGTGCGCGCTCCTCTCAAAGGCTACTGCGGTCACGCTACCGGCAATCCTGGTCGCCTTCAACTGCTTTCCCTTGCGGAGACTGGGCGGGAGCGAGCACGGATGGTTGGACCATTCGGCACGAAACGTCTATCGCGAGCTCTTTCCCTTCGTGCTGCTCTCGGCCGCAACCGTCACCGTGACGTTCGTGGCATTGCAGCACTTGCCACAACTGGACGTGATGCGGAAGGTCGCGGTCTCCATGTATGGGATCGCATTCTACACATGGAAATCTGTTGCCCCATCGAAGTTGGCACCGCTCTATGCCATGCCGGCAAGGGTGGATCCATTCGCGGTGCGCTACGTAGTGAGCTGCATCATTGTCGTCACGGTCAGCATCGCCGCATGGTTCGTACGTCGCCGTTGGCCGATGGCAACGCTTGGGTGGGTAACGTTCCTGTTGGGTGTCTTCCCGATGCTCGGCTTCGTGCAGAACGGCCCACAGCTCGTTGCGGATCGCTACAGCTACTTTGCGGCGCCCTTCCTGGGCCTCGCGGTTGCCGCGGCGCTCCTGGAACTCAACCGCAGGAT
>JBDUCM010000226.1:0-6746 GCA_040003455.1 bacterium | reverse complement strand
GGCAACCTGATGGGGCGTCGGACCGAACTGACGGGGTGTCGCACCGATCCAATGGCGCGAGAAGCAAACTGACGGCGCGTCGCACCGGACTGATGGCGGGACGACGCGAACTGACGTGGCAACATCAGGAACTCGCCACGCGTTCACGCGAAGTCATCTGGGGAATGTCCGAACTGATCGAGCGACATGCCGAACTGTTGGCGCGTTGCTCGAAACTTTCCGGCGAAAGGCCTCGGCTGGATGCCATAGCATCGCCGGCGCACGCGACGATGCCGGGTCGAAGGTGATCGCCCTCACCGACGGCTCGCCAATTCGCTATACCTTAATCATGCTGCCCCCCGCTGAACGCCGTCGCCCCGCCCCGCCCAGCGCTTCCTTCCCCGCTTCGTGGGGTGCCCCATACGTGTATCGCTCTCCAGACGATCGTCTCAGGGCGTTCACCAGCCGGACGCCGTAAGGCCAGTGGCCCTCCTCCGGTATCGGGCGCTCACACAGGCCGGAGTGCGCGTAGCCGGCGCTGTCGAGGCATCCACGCCAGAGGCGGCGACATCCGAACTCCGCGCGCGCGGCCTCATCGTGCTGGACGTCATCACGCCGGGAACGACGACAGGAGGCCTCGCATCGCGCATCGGTAGTTCCGACCTGGCCGAATTCACCCGTGCGCTCGCAGCGTTGCTGCCAGCGGGATTGCCTCTCGCACGCGCGCTGAGCGTGGCGCGTGACATCGCCCCCAATGTCATGCGCACGGCACTCGCCGACGTGCAGGCGCGCGTAGAGCGGGGCAGCACGTTCGCCGACGCACTCGCCGCACATCCATCGGCGTTTCCTGCGTCGTACGTTGGCCTCGTACGGGCAGGTGAACGCGCGGGGAGTCTCGCTGATTCGGTCAGCCGCCTGGCCGATGCGATCGAATCGGAGCAGCAGTTCCGCTCGAAGCTGGTGACGGCCGCCATCTATCCCACGCTCCTCGCGGTGGTTGGCGGAGCCGCGATTCTCGTATTGTTGCTGATTGTGATACCGAGGTTCGGGGCGCTGTTCGCCGCGTCGGGGAGCGCAATTCCGACATCCACAGCATTTGTTCTCGCGGCGTCGACGGCGTTGCAATCGCACGCCATCGCGGTCGGATCGTTGGTGTTTGCGCTGCTGGCGTTGCTCCTCTGGCTGTTCACGGCTCGCGAGGCAGCGGAAGCGCGATCACGCCTGCTACTCGCACTGCCCCTCGTCTCGGGCTTCTACCGCGAGGTACTCGCGGCCCGCGTCGCTCGTGTGATGTCCATCCTGCTCGGCGGCGGCGCCACGTTCGTGATCGCGCTGGACGACGCGGCCCGATCCATCGACGATCCGTCGGCGCGGCGCGAGGTGCTTCGTATCCGCGCCCGCGTGCGCGAAGGGGTGAGTCCATCGTTGGCCGTCGCGGAGGGCACTCTGTTTCCCTCCGTGCTCGCGCGTTTGGTGGCGGCTGGCGAGGAATCGAGCCAGCTCGAAGCGTTCTTCACCAAGGCCGCCGACCTGTTCGAGGAGCGGGCAAAACGCTCGGCGGCGCGGTTCGTCGCCATCGCGGAGCCAGGATTGATCGTGGTGTTCGGCGTGGTGGTGGGAGTGATCGCACTGGCGCTGGTCCAGGCGATCTACGGCATCAACCTCACGCCAATGCGCGGCGGACGATGATGCCTTCGCGCCCGCGCCATCGTGGCGGCTTCACGCTGTTCGAACTGATGGTGGTGCTCGTGTTGCTGGCGATCACCTCGGCGGCCGCCATCCCTGCGTTCCTGGGTGATCGCTTCAATACTCCGGATCAACGCCTGGCAACGTCCGTGCGCCAACTGCTCGAGCGCACCCGAGACGCGGCGCGCGAGTCAGGCTCGCCGGCCACGTTCGTGCTCGCACCCACGGGTGGCCGGTTCTGGATCACCACGCGCAGTGCCCTTGAAACGGGAATGCTACCGGTCTCGGGATCGGTCCGTGTTGTTGATCCAAAGGATGACCGGGTGAGCTGCCGATTCGAGGCCACCGGCCCAGCAACCTCGTGTGCGATCACCGTTCGTGGTGCGCGGATCATGGTGGTGCGGGTCGATCGCTGGACCGGCATGGTCACAATCACATTGGGGGCGCGAGAGGTCGGGCTCGCTGGCACGCATGGCTGATCGCCGCCGCACGCATCGCCCAGGCTTCACCCTCCTGGAGGCTATCGTTGCTCTCGCGATCATCGGTCTGGTGTGTGTTGGTGTACTGGGCGCATACGCCACCGCCCTTCGCGCGGACGTGATTGCCGCAGACAGGCTGCCCCTGTCAGCACTCGCCGTGGAGCGCCTTGCCGCTGTCGACCTTGATGCGGGCACGCTTGACCGGCTTCCTGATTCACTTTCGCACGGAGCGTTTGAAGTGCCATACGCAGGTGCGACATGGGACGTCGAAACGCGGCGTGTGGAGCAACACCAAGGACTCTTCGACGTGATCGTCCGCGTGCGCGACGGCAGCGATCTATTCACGCTGCGGACCCGGCGGTACCGCACGCCGTCCCTTGCCTTGGGCGTGGTTCCATGAGGGCCCGCTCACGAAGGCAGCAGCGCGGCATGACGCTTCTGGAAGTCATCGTGGCGCTCACTGTTGCAGGAGCAGCGCTCGCCGCGGGTGCCTCGACGTTGGGCTTTCTCGCGGACCAGCAAGCTCGTACAGGTGCACAGGCTGTGGCATCGGCGCACGCCGTGCGCTCAACGTTGCGCGACTGGATTGCCGGAGCGGAACTGAGCACGCAGGGAGACGCGGATTTCCGGGGCGTTGCATCCAATGAGCCCGGTGCCAGCAACGACGAGTTCACCTTCGTAACGTCTGCCCCTACCGATATTGCCCCCTCAGGCACGCTCGTTCGACTACGGATCGAGCGTAGCGGCGCCGACTCGCTGCGAGGACTCGTCGCCGATCTTTCCCCATGGCGCACGGGGGCGGCACCAACGACGGTGCAGCTTGCGCCGGAGGCCACCGGGCTTGTTGTACGGTACCGCGCGAGCGTCTTCGATGAACAGCATTGGGCCGCGCAGTGGGCGCCGAGTCCGGTGCTGCCCGCCGCTGTGAAGGTGCGCGTGCTCTTCGATGATGCGCACACGTTGGATGCAAATGACCGAGCCGCACACGCCCTTCTGGCCATTCCCATGGTCATCACTCTCGGTGCGCGTCGATGAGCGCGCGCAACCGGACTCGCTCCGGATTCGCGCTCATGGCCGCGCTCTGGCTCGTCGTGCTCGTGGGAATCACGGGCTACGAATTGTCAGTGCGCTCACGTACGCGCCGAGTCGCCGTGGCGAACGCACTGGAAAGCGTGCAGGCGCGAGCTGCCGCCGAGGCGGGGTTGGAGACTGCGCGCGCGGAGCTGGACAGACGCCTGCGGATGCCCCTTGAAGCGCGCACCCGTTTCAGGATCGACGCCGAAGTCGATCCACTCGGTGATCTCGCCTTCATGAAAGACGACACGATTGTACTCGGCGACGCACGTGTCGCAATCAAGGTGCGCGACGCGGGCGCGCAACTCCAGGTCAATCGTGCATCTGAAGACGACCTCCGCCGGTTTCTCGTTGCGCTTCCATTGGATGCGAACGTCGCGGACCTCCTGGTGCAACGGATCATGGACTGGCGTGACGCAGACTCCTTCAGGCGTGCGCGTGGAGCGGAACGCGATGACTACCTGCGGGCGGGCGCGCGCGCCCTGCCGACCAATGCTCCGTTTCGCTCCGTGGATGAACTTCGCGATGTTGACGGGATCACCAGCGAGGTGTACGCCCGCATGGCATCGATGCTGTCGGTGAACGGGCCCGGGCAGGTCAACGTCAATACCGCGCCGCTGGCGGTGTTGCGATCCCTGCCGGGCATTGGCGATGAAGCGGCCAACGTGCTCGTTCGTGCTCGCCAGTATGGACATCCCATTCGTTCACTTCCAGAACTCTCACTGCGGCTGTCCTCCGCCGCTCGTCAGGCGCTCGCCGATGCAACATCCGACTTGAATGGGCGCGTGATCTTCGAGACCAGCCAAGTCTCGGTGGAGACGGTCGGGTGGGTGAGTGGATCTCCGGTGCGGGTAGCGGGCGTTGCCATCTACCAGCGAAGCGGCGACCTGCTCGGGACAGTGCTGCGCCGGGTGGGCCAATGAAGCGTGGCGACCGGTTGGCACTTGGCATTGCACTGGACGGGGTCACGGCGACCGTTGCGTGGCGTCCGGCCGAGGGCGAGGCATTCGAGTTCGCGACGACGCCGTGTGACGGCACGCCGCATGGCGTCATTCACGCGTTCGCCGAACTCGCGCGCGTAGTCCCACGGCCTGAGTCCGTTCACGTGACGCTCATGCGTCCGCTCGCGAACGCGCGCACGCTCGAATTTCCGCGCATGCCGCGCGCGGCGTTGGAGCGCGTGCTCGAACGCGACTGGTCGCGATACGTCATTGGAATGTGGAGTGTGCCGCATACCGCGGCAGCGCGCATGACGAAGCGTGGTCAATGGCGATGCGCGTTTGCGCCTACGGAAGTGCTGGAAGCCATCGCGCATGCGTCAGACGCGCAGGGTTGGCACAACGTGGTCGTGCAGACCGGCGACGAGGCGCTCGCCGTGGCGGCCAGAGGTATCACCGGAACAGAGTTCGTTATCGCCTGCGACCACGCGGAGGCAACAGATGGCGTCCAACTCGACGACGGCGAGCCGATCGCGGGCCGACGCTTTCCCCGTCCGTGCAACGATGCCGACCTGTTGGACTTTGTGCACACCACATCGGGCGCCAAGGCGGGCGACTCGTATGTCACGCTGATCGGCCCGTCTGCCCGGACGCGAGTCATCTCCGAAGTGTTCGGCCTCGAGAGAACGCGCATCATCTCGCCCGGCGTGCGAGCTGGAGTGAGCGGCAATGCCGTCATCGCGATGGCAGGTACGACCGGCGCGCCGATGCTGCAACTGCGCTCTCCCGCCATACGTGCAGCGAATGCCCGCGGCATGCGCAGCATGACCGCCTGGCTCGTACTCGGGACGGCGGCTGCCCTGATACTGGCGTTCGTCATCGAACGCGCAGCGGTAAGCTCCGCGCTCGCGTCCGTAAAGGAACAGCGGGCGGAGATTTCGGGCCAGGTCCGCAAGGCGATGGCCGACCGCAACGATGTGGAGCGTTCCATGAACACGGCCGCCAATCTTGCCGAGCGGGAAGCGGGTGCGTCGCGTCGCACGGGAGCGATTGCGGCGATTGCCGCGGCGCTTCCCCCTGGCAGTGCCCTGACCGCCCTCGGGTTCTCTCGCGATACCGTGACCATCGAAGGCGAAAGCGCGCATAGCGCAGCCGTATACGAAGCCTTGCGTACACTGCCTCAACTGCAACAGCTACAACTTGCCGCGCAGCTACGACAGGACCGGCAAAGTGGAGACGTCGCCACAGAGCATTTCGCGTTCAGTGCACACACGCGCGCACGCGCGCCGGCGCCGCGAGCAGCGCCATGAACATGGCTGACGCGATCCGCCCTCAGGACCGACGGGCGCTTGTCATTGGCGCCATCCTGTTGGCCGGGATGTTCGGCTACGCGCTCGTCCTGCGTCCGGCCGTCGATCGGCTGCGCCTGGACCGGGTATCACTGTTGGAGCAACAGTCGCTGTTGGCCCGCGAACGTGCGCTGCTCGTCACCGCGCCCGGACTGCCGCAGGCGAGGCGTGCCGTAGATCGTGTACTTGCCACTGCGTCATCCAGGCTGTTCAGCGGCGATTCCATCGCCGCCACCGCCGCGTTTGCCACGCAGGCGAGCAACATCGCGCGAGCAACCGGCGTCAGACTCTCTACAGTTGAAGGCCGGCCATCCACAACAGATCGCGGAGTGACACGACTGCTCGTGGATGTACACGGGGAGGGCAATTGGCGCGAAATTCTCACGTTCGTGCACGTGCTGGAATCGTCCGCGCAGCTAGTGGATATCACCAACCTCCGCATCGAACGCGGTCCTCGCGGTGGCCCGCTCGGCGGCGACGCCCTGACGCTCTCGGCAACGCTGGCCGGCTATGGCCGAGGAGGCCCGTGAGGATCGCGCATCTGGAGAACTGGCCGACGAGCGCCCGGATTGCCGGAGCGGGCCTGTTTGTGGCACTCGTGTTCGATGCGGTCGTGCTGGTGCAATCCCGATCGTTGCAGAACGTCGAGATCGTCGCACCGCTGACGATTGGGGCTGCGCCGGGAATCGTCGTCATCCCAGCAGCGGACGCGGAGCTCGTACAGATGGGCGCGAGCCGGACGCCGTTCGATCTCACCGCGCCCACTCCGGCCGTGAATCCTCTCACCGCTCTGGCGAGCCAGCCGGTGCCCCAGCCGCCACCGCGGCCGCGGCTCGTTGGTACCGTGGTTCAGGCACAGGGTGGATTCGTCGTCCTGGAGCTTCCGGACCTGCGCATGCAAGTCGTACGAATTGGCGAGCGGGCTGCCGGCCTTCGCCTCCGATCGGTTGCCGCGGGTGAGGCCGTCTTCGACGACCTGCGCGGCAATCGCGTCTCCCTACGTACCTCCCCGCCGGGAGCGGAATCCCGTCCATGAATCCTGCACAGAGCACTCGATCACTGCGGACGTTGCTGGCGCTCGCGATGCTCTCCGCATCCGCCTCGTCCACTATCGGCGCGCAGGACACAACGCGGGCAGGGGCCACTTCCCGCATCGACTTCCAGGATGCCGATCTTCGGGCCGTCATTACGGCGATCGCTGAAGCGGGCGGCCTGAACGTGACGTACGGTGAATTTCCCGT